>CAXTGN010000710.1:0-2815 GCA_964243455.1 uncultured Acidobacteriaceae bacterium | reverse complement strand
CTGCGGAGACGATGGACATGGGCATACGGGCCCTCCGGGCAGCATCATCGTCCGGACGGGTCGCATCTGTAAAGAGGATTCAGTTCAAGGGCGACAATAGAAAGCGGTGCCCGTGTGCGCCGGCAGGAGAGTGGCAGTGGCAGATCTGGAACGCGTGGTCGGCATCGACCTGGGAACAACCAACTCGCTCGTGGCGTTCATGCAGGGCGATCAGCCGGTGGTGATTCCGGGCGAGGATGGGTCGGCGATTGTGCCGAGTGTGGTGGCGTTCCGGTATGACACAGCCGAGGGCAACGGGCCTGAGGATCAGGGCTGGGCGGTGGGCAATGCCGCGCGCGATGTGCTGCTGGATCACCCCGCAAACGCCGTGTACTCCGTGAAACGGCTGATGGGGCGCGACCTGGCGGATGTGGAACCGGAGCTCAAGCTGTTCCCGTTCAAACTGGCCGAAGGACTTAAGCCTGGCGAGGTGCTGCGGCTAAACGTGGGCGGCCTGACCCTGACGCCGCCGGAGATCTCGGCCTATATCCTGCTGCAACTGAAACGCAATGCGGAGCGGTTCTTCGGCGGACCGGTGACCAAGGCGGTCGTCACTGTGCCGGCGTACTTCAACGACGCCCAGCGACAGGCAACCAAGGATGCCGGGCGGATTGCCGGACTCGAGGTGTTGCGGCTGGTAAATGAGCCGACCGCGGCCGCGCTGGCGTACGGGCTGGACAAGCTGCACGGTGGCAAAGACGGCGTGATCGCAGTCTATGACTTCGGCGGCGGCACCTTCGACATCTCCATCCTCAAGCTGCATGAGGGGATCTTCGAGGTCATCTCAACCGGCGGCGACACGCATCTCGGCGGCGATGACATCGACAACCTGCTGCTCACCGTGGCGTTGGACGACATCAAGGGCGATTTGGGCGTGGATGTCAGTGGGCGTCCGGAGATCATCCAGGCATTGCGTAAGGCAGTGATTGAAGCGAAGATTGCGCTCTCGTCGCAACCCTCTGCAAGGCTTCAGCTCGAATTGGCTGAGGGCAAGCAGTACCTCCGTGAGATCTCGCGGAAGCAGTTCGAGAGCCTGATGGCGGGCGTGATCGAGCGAACGGCTGCACCCGTGCGACAGGCGCTAAAGGACGCGCAGCTGCAGCCGGAGCAGATCGACGAAGTGGTCATGGTGGGTGGCTCCACGCGCATCCCGGCGGTGCGCGCACTGGTGGCCAAGGTATTCGACCTGGAGAGCCGCGGCAAGAAGCTGCATACGGAGCTGAATCCTGACGAAGTAGTTGCTCTGGGCGCGGCTGTACAGGCACAGATCCTTTCCGGGCAGGAGAACGCGGCGACCGACGATTTATTGTTGCTGGACGTGACCCCGCTCAGCCTTGGCATTGAGGCTCTGGGAGGCGTCGTGGCGAAGATTATCCAGCGGAACTCCACGATCCCCGCGAGCGCGACCGAGCACTTCACGACGGGCGTGGACGGGCAGACCAACGTTGCCATCCACGTACTGCAGGGCGAGCGGGAGCTGGCAAAGGACTGCCGATCGCTGGCGCGGTTCGATCTGAAGGGCATTCCGCCGATGGTCGCCGGGCTGCCTCGAATCGAGGTAAAGCTGCTCATCGATGCCAATGGCATCCTCAACGTCAGCGCCCGCGAGCAGCGCAGCGGACAGGAGGCCCAGGTCGAGGTGAAGCCCACCTACGGGCTCACCGACGAACAGGTGGAATCCATGATTCTGGAGAGCTTCGATATGGCAGAGCAGGACCTGCACGAGCGACAGGTGATTGAGGCGAAGAACGAGGCCGGCACGATTTACGAGGCCGTAGAAAAGGCGATGACGCAGCCGGTCTGGCAGCAACTCACCTCCGTGGAGCATCAGGAGATCAAGGCGGCGCTGCTGGATCTCAAGGCATCCATGGCCGGGGATGATCATCGAGTGCTTCGCAACGCCATTGAGCGGTTGGACAAGAAGACACGGGGACTCGCGGAACTGATGATGGATTCCGCGGTGAGCGGGGCCATCGGCGGCAAGACGATGCAGGCGGCAGGCGAAAGCCTGGGCGAAGGACCCACTGCGCCCCACCCGTTCGCGGCGGCGCAGATTGACGATTCCGCCCCAGCGAAGGATGTTCTCGCCGGGGCGGAACAGGATGAAGAGACGCCGGGGGAGTCGACTGAGGATTAAGCGGCCCTGAGCGCTTCCCTTGCGGGCCGCATGGCGCCTGGAGGCGGCCCAAGACAACCTGTCGACTAGAATCGAAACGTCATGTCAGAACACCTGTCTCAAGAACTGCCGCCGATCGACCTTTCCGTGCCACCCGCGCCCAACATGGTGCGCGTGACCTTCAAGCCGGAGAACAAGACGGTGGAATTTCCCTTTGGCACGCTGCCCTACGACGGGCATGGCGAGCCCATGAGCTTTCTCGATGTCGCCGAGAACTACGGCATCTTCCTGGACCATGCCTGTGGCGGCGTCTGCGCCTGCACGACGTGTCACCTATTTGTGCTGGAAGGCACGAAAACTATTACAGAAGCAGAAGAAAAGGAGCTGGACCGCCTCGATCTGGCGCCGGGACTGCAGTTGAACTCCCGGCTGGGATGCCAGGCGGTGATCGAAAAGCCCGGAACCTATGTGATCGAGATCCCCAGCTGGAACAAGAACTACGTTCAGGAAGGCAAGCCGGTCGCGGCGAAATAGCCGAGGTGAGGAAAAGAAGAGTGAAAGTGAATGGGGAGCTTCGGAGTGACCAGGTGCTCTCCTAAGTGCTTCCTACTCCCTACTCCCTACTCCCTACTCCCTACTCCCTACTCCCTACTCCCTACT
>CAXTGN010000709.1:452-2819 GCA_964243455.1 uncultured Acidobacteriaceae bacterium | reverse complement strand
GCTGCAGAGGCTATTTTTGGTCACCTGGTCGAGGAAGACCTGCAGAAACTATCCTATGAAATTGCGAGACTGGGAACGGTTCCGAGCGAGACATCGTTACAGGTGCTGCAACAATATCAGCAGTTGACGGATGCGCAGGACAACACCACGCACGGTGGACAGGCCTTCGCAACCCGCCTGCTGGTAAAGGCGCTGGGTGAAAATGCAGCACGGGAGATGGTACAGCAATTAACGCGTGCTTCTGAAGTTACCTCGACGCGCATTGAATCGCTGCAGCGTATAGAGCCAAAGCAGCTGGCGCGATTTCTGGAAGGGGAGCATCCGCAGACCATCGCGCTGATCCTTGGTCATCTGAATGCGAAGCAGGCATCAGCGCTTCTGATGTGCCTTCCTCAACCAGTGCAGGCGGAAGCCGTCAAACGGCTGGCGAATCTGCGCCAGTTTTCACCGGAAATGGCAGAGAAAGTGGCCACGGTTCTCAATCGCCGGCTGCGCTCTGTCGGCGAGCAGAAGAAGAAGACCTATTCAGGATTTCAGAGTGTAGCGGACCTGATGAATAACCTGGACGCAACCACCTCCGGAGAGATTCTCGAACGAATCGAAAAGGAAGAAGCCAAACTGGCCGGCAGTATTCGCGATCTCATGTTCACCTTCGACGATTTCCTCAGTGTGCCCGAGGTGCAGATACGCGAGGTCACGTCCGCAACAGACAAGAAGATATTGACCCTTGCACTGAAGGGAGCTTCCGAACCACTGCGGGCTCACTTCTACAAAACCATGTCATCGCGCGCCATCGAGTTGATGAAGGAAGATGCAGAGTCAATGGGACCGGTGCGCAGCAAGGATGTAGCGAAGGCGCAACTGGATGTAGGTGCGGGTGCCAGAAAGCTTGAAGCCGAAGGCAAGATCGTGTTGAAGAGCGAAGGAGTGGATGATTATGTCGTTTAATTCAGCAGGCAGTGCAGCGAGCCTGGCCAGCATTATGGGCAAATCGGTTTCGGTGTTCCAGTATCCTCCAACGCCTCCGGCTCTTCCCGACATCCGGCCGGTTGCGGACGAACCGGCAAAGGTTGAGCTTACAGAGGAGGCACTGAGCATTCGCTTGGCGCAGGCCAGGTCCGAGGGCGCAGCAGAAGCCAAGGCGGCATTGCGCAAGGAGTATGAGGAGCGTGCGAGCCAGGAAGCCGGAAAAATAACAGAAGCTATCCAGCACTTCGAGGAAGCAAGCAAGCGGTATTATTCGCGCGTTGAAGCGGAAGTGGTTTCGCTGGCGCTCTCGATCGCAGCCAAGATTCTGCATCGTGAATCGCAGGTAGATCCACAGGTGGTCGTCGCTCTGGTGCAGATGGCATTGAAGCAGATGAAAGACGGATCGGCAGTATCGGTTCGAGTGCGTCCTGAGGAAGCTGTGCGCTGGCGTGATCATTTCTCTGCCGTGCGCATGCACGTTGTCGTGACCGTGGTGGAAGATCCGACTCTGCAGAAGAATGACTGCATGCTTGAGACCGAGCTCGGCGTGGCCAACCTGAGTCTTGAATCACAACTGAAGGAAGTGGAGCGCGGTTTCTTTGACGTGCTTGCGCAGAAGCCTCAGGCCTGATGCCGACTCCGCTGGCGCCCTATTTCAATCAGCTGGATCGATCGGGCAGTGTTCGCTGGAGCGGGCGTGTGCTGCAGGTTGTCGGCAACCTGGTGGAATCCGAAGGGCCGTTCTGTTCCGTAGGAGATGCCTGCGAGATCATGACGCGTGATGGCCAGACACTGGCCGGCGAAGTGATTGGATTTCGCGGGCCTATTCTGCTGTCGATGACCCTGCAACCGCCGCAAGGCATACGATACGGCGACAAGATCGTTGCGACCGGCTCCCGCCCCTCGATTCGAGTAGGGCCGGAGCTGCTGGGGCGTGTACTCGATGGAACCGGAGCGCCGATCGATTCGCTCGGCCCGTACGCGGCGAGGCGGTCGATGCAGGTGGATGGGTCTGCGCCTCTCCCCTTGGAGCGGCAACCCATTCGTGAACCTATCGGCTGCGGAGTGCGCGCACTGGATGCTTTTGTTACGTGTGGACGCGGTCAGCGTATTGGCATCTTCGGGGGCAGTGGTGTCGGCAAGAGCACGTTGCTGGGCATGATGGCGCGCGGCACAGGCGCAGATCTTACGGTTCTTGCGCTGGTGGGCGAGCGCGGCCGCGAAGTGCAGGAATTTCTTGAAGTCATTGGAGAAGAGGGTCGCAAGCGATCTGTGGTCGTGGTCTCGACATCAGACCAGTCCCCGTTGTTGAGAATGCGCGCCGCACTAAGCGCTACGGCTATCGCCGAACATTTTGCGTCTACCGGCAAGAATGTGCTGCTGGTTGTCGACTCCCTG
>CAXTGN010000709.1:0-442 GCA_964243455.1 uncultured Acidobacteriaceae bacterium | reverse complement strand
TGCCGGCGAGCCCCCAACGACCAAGGGTTACACGCCCTCGGTGCTCAACATGCTGGCTCGCCTGGTGGAACGTGCGGGCAACTTCAATACTGGCAGTATCACTGCTTTCTACACAGTGTTGATGGAGGGAGACGACCAGCAGGATCCGGTTGCCGATACCGTACGGTCACTGCTCGATGGACATGTGATCCTGGATCGCAGTCTTGCGCTGCGCAATCATTACCCGCCTATCTCGGTGCTGGATAGTCTGAGCCGGTTGATGCCATCCGTTGCGTCGCCGGAGCATATGAAAAAGAGCCGTGAATTGCGTGTTCTGCTGGCAGCGTATGCGCGTTCCGAAGACCTGATACGGATTGGTGCGTATCAGAGGGGATCGGACCCGGTGCTGGATCGCGCGATTGAGGTGTTGCCCGCCCTCAACAAGTTCCTGCACCAGGATACC
>CAXTGN010000708.1:0-2824 GCA_964243455.1 uncultured Acidobacteriaceae bacterium | reverse complement strand
TCACGTTGGTTCGTTTAGCTGCTGCGGCCACCTTATCCACGGTATTGATGGCTGCAGCGCCGAGCTCGGTCGCGACGAAACCAATATCACGCCTTGATACATCTTGGTGGAAACTGCGTTTTCAGCAAAAGCAGATTGAATTGAAGCAAGGAACTGTACAACTTCTATGGCTTGGAGACACGATTACCCAGAATTGGGAGACCGACGGTCCGCAGCCCTGGCGTAGATTCACGCCAATCTGGAGGCGGTTCTATGGCGACCGTCACGCGGTCAATCTCGGATTTCGAGGCGATAGCACGTGCCACCTGCTTTGGCGCCTTCAGCACGGTGAGCTGGATGCTATTAACCCGAGAGCCGCGATCCTACTCATCGGAGCCAACAACTTTGGCCGGATACATACCGATGCCGAGCAGACTTATCAGGGAATCATTGCGATTCTGCGAACTCTGCATCGCCGACTCCCAAGAACCCAGGTTCTTTTACTCGGGGTCTTACCGTCGATCCGTTCGTCATGGGTTAACATCAACACGCAGCAACTTAACCGTCGCCTGGCCCTACTACCGGCGAACGAGGGTATATGGCTGAGATTCGTCGATGTTCGTGACGTGTTTGAGAACGGCGGCGTCATCGATTCTTCTCGCTTCCTCGACCCGCTTCTGACACCTCCTGATCCGCCGCTTCACCCTAGTGCCTCAGCGCAGGCAGCCCTAGCTACCAAGATTGAGCCGGTCGTAGCTTCCATGATGGGCGACTCGATACATAATTAACCGGCGCCGTTAACCAGTTACTCATCATCATGATGTAAAAGGCTCTCAGGTAGGAGCTCATCGGCCATGCGTGCTCACGTGTTTCTAGCTACCCCTTGTTATGGTGGTCTAGTGACTCAGGGGTATATGCAGTCGGTGTTCGGCATGATGCAGAGCGCGCAGGCCAACGGCTACGACGTTACATTGGCACTGCTCGGTCAGGACGCGCTCATTACACGCAGTCGCAATACGCTTCTAGCTCACTTCATGCAGAACCGGTCCGCTACGCATATCCTGTTTGTCGACGGCGATATCACCTTCGACGCCAACCTCGTACAACGACTTCTTAGCTCGAAGAAGGAATTGGTTGCCGCTTGCTATCCGTTGAAGACGTTTTACTGGGACGCAGATACAGAGCAGCGTCTGAAACAGGGAGAGTCTCCATCCACAGCCGGTCTTCGTTACGTGGGAGAACTTTGCAGAGGTGCTTCGGCTAGACGAGAGGGCGACCTCGCGACAGCGACCTATGTCGGCACCGGCTTCATGATGATTAGCCGAACTGCAGTTGAACAAATGATCATCGGATATCCTGAGACGCGGTATACCCGGATTGACGCCTACCATGACAACCAGACGATCGAGCACGTCCCACACGCTCTGTTCGACTGCATGATTGATCCCGTGACTAAAACGTATCTAAGCGAAGACTTCACTTTTTGCCACCGCTGGCGCGCCTTGGGTGGTGAGATTTGGCTCGATATAAGCTCCCGCCTTACCCACACCGGTTCAACAGATTTTCACGGAGCGCCCGCGGAATTTTTTAAACCTGGCAGATAATGATGTAGCAATCAGTAAAGCCGCGTCTCGCGTAGCTGCACAGTCTGCCATCATAATTAATTATCGATCGTGTAGAGATCTATCATCTGTCCTTATTATTGAGTGACGGAAATTTTGTCATTCTCACGCTAAGTCAGGCCGCCGCAACCGTCGACTCACCTTCATGCGTGGTTGGAGACTGAGCCAAAGACAAGGCGACTGCCTGACGGCGAGCCGTTCGAGCCAACCAGCCGACTCCGTATATGGGAAAGTTTGTTAGTCGGCGATATGAGCTGATCTGTGCGCTGGCCAAAGCGAGGATAAGAGCAATCACATTCAGATCTAGACGTAGCGCAAGTTGCCTTGCCGTCTCCGGTCCGGCGACACCGTCTTGCCGAATGCCAAGCTTCTCCTGGAGGATCACGACGCCGCTGTGAGATATTTGAGGCAGTATTGATGGCGGTAGAACGCTGCCGAGCGAACGGACCGCCACCAAGCTCTGCGTGAGGTCGTTCTGCTTTTGGCCGACTGTCAAACATCGGATCAGGAGATTCAGAGATGTAGTTACCCCCCTGTTCCACCCGAAATCGAATATCATCAGGTCGACGCCCGAAGGAAGCGCACCGCACTCGAGCGGCGACCAATATTTGCATCGGGCTATGGCTTCATACGTCGGCAGAGCTAGCTTACGCATCTGCTCTGCCGTCACCCGCGCACCTGAGCCCATCCAGGCGGCTAGAGCAGGAGCGCCCACTCCCATGTTGGACCCTACGAGATCCCCGTCGCCGACCTGTCCCCCCGTCCAGTTTCCGGAATCACGAGGATCGGCGACATAACCACCTTCCTCCGCTCGCGTGAATGCTGAACATGACGTGAAACAAGTTTCCATGAATGACTCCGACTTTTGCAATCTCAGGATTTCGTGTGCTGTCCCCTCACGTCATTGCGCCTCCGCACCACTGCAGTATGACGAGTCCACAGGCACCGCTTCCGCCAGCTCCCGTTGAACCTCCGGAACCGCCGCCGCCAGGCCAGAAGCCCGCCGCCCCGCCACCGCTGAATGTCGGATAGTTCGACCCGGTACCGAAACTGGATCCTCCGGCGCCACCGATCCCCGTCCCGCTGAGAACAGATCCGGGTTGTCCTGTCCCCGCTCCGGGATTTGACAGCGCTTCTAGCTGCAATACCGCGTCGCTGCCGGCGGTTCCACCGATCCCGTTCTGACCGACACCTCCATTTCCGCCATTCCCACCACCGAACAC
>CAXTGN010000707.1:0-2825 GCA_964243455.1 uncultured Acidobacteriaceae bacterium | reverse complement strand
CACGGTATGCGGAGAGGATGGCTCGGGAGTGAGCGTATAGATGACCTCTCCGGGACGAGTGTAGTGCAGTTCCTCTCGCGCCTGGTGCTCTATCGCGCCGGGGTCAGTCTGGAGCCGGTCCACGTGCCCTCGCAGGCGACCGTTCTCGCGTTGTAGCTGCTGCATCTGCTCGCGGAGGCGCTGCTCTTCGGCTCGTTTCTGCTGGTAGGCGGTGAGACCGTTGTGACCGAACACGACACCATACCCCATCACCAGTGCAAGGGCGAGAGCCACGCAGATGGCGGCCTTGCGACGCCAGGTAAACAGGCGAGGCCGCATACCGTCTTGCACGACGTACACGCTGCGGCTACGTTCAAGCACTCGTGGGTGGGATAGCAAGGGACCTCGCGGACCACTTCAGTATCCACGATGCTCCCGTTTGGCTGCTGTGGAACGAAGAGCCGGAACCATCCCATGCACGCCCAAAAGTTGCAAGATCGGTTCCTTTGCCGGATTTACGGCGGCGCCGGTCTTTGCGAGGGAGGGCTTTGGTGTTCTTAAAGGAAAGATGAGAGTGCTTTTCGTCATCCTGATGATGGCCATCACTGGCCTTGTATGGGCGACTGTGGCCGCTGCACGACACGTCCGTCGCGCTCGCCGGCGACAACGGGGTGTTCCTCCCTCCTCCGGTCAACCTGCAGTCCCACAACCACGGCCTCCAGTGCATTCTGGACCTTCTGACGGCTCCATCAAACGCTCGCTTCGCCAGCACATGCAAGCCTTCTAAACTATGCCCTCATCCGCGATCGCCTCCCCCTCCCGATATGCAGCGCACCCAGGCAGTCTCACCCATCGGCTCACTGCGGGTCTGATTGGAACTCTGGTTCTGGCGCTCACTGCGCACGTCGCTTTTCCGCTGCCCTTTACACCGGTTCCGTTCACCCTGCAGCCGCTCGCGGTCCTGGCCGTAGGTCTCCTGCTGGGCCCATTGGACGGCACGTTGGCCGTGGTCGCGTACCTGGCGGAAGGAGCGGCGGGTCTTCCAGTGTTCAGCCCCACGGGAGCAGGAGGTGTTCTGCAGCTATTTGGCCCTACCGGCGGTTACCTGCTGGCGGATCCTTTGGTTGCGTTCATCGCCGGCTACGTCGCCCGACATCTTGCTGCGAAAGCGGGGCTGTACCGGGCCGCCCTTGCCGGTTGTGTTCTGGGCACGGTTGTCCTTTTTGCGTCGGGAGCAGCCTGGCTTGACCATCTGCATCCAATGTCTGTGCACTCCTTGTGGATTGCGGCCGTGGCACCCTTTCTGCCAGGTGAAGCCGTAAAGATCTTTGTGGCCGCTGGGATGTTCCGCGCTTTTCACTCCCGTGTTGTGCGGTAGCACCACGGCTTTCGATCAGGAATCTGGAAGTTCGCATGCTCGCTGCACCGACCGAAATTCGAGAAATCACCATTGCCCATAGCCCGGACTCTGACGATGCCTTCATGTTCTACGGGCTCGCGACCAATAAGGTCCGTGTCCCTGGCTATCGCTTCACTCATACCCTGACCGATATCGAGACCCTGAACCGCAAGGCTTTGAACGAACAGACCTACGATGTAACGGCTGTCAGTTTCCACGCTTTCCCTTACATTCAGGATAACTACGCCATCATGAACTGCGGTGGGTCCGTCGGGGAAAACTACGGTCCCATGATCGTCTCGCCGAAGAGCTTCAGCCTGGACGAGATCAAGCGCGTGCGCATCGCCGTTCCCGGCACGATGACAACGGCTTACCTGACGCTGAAGCTGTTTGCGCCCGATGTGGAAACAGTCACGGTCCCTTTCGATCAAATCATTCCCGCCGTGCTCGCCGGGGAATTTGAGGCCGGGTTGATCATCCACGAGGGCCAACTGACATACGCACGGGATGGGCTGACGAAGATCCTCGACCTTGGCGTCTGGTGGACGGAGCAGACCGGCCTGCCGCTTCCCCTGGGAGGTAACGCCATTCGCCGTTCCCTGGGACCGGAGGTCCAGAGGGTGGTCACGGACGCCTTGCGAGACAGCATACGACACGCCCTGGATCACCGCGACGAGGCACTGGAGTATGCGATGCAGTTCGCCCGGGACCTGGACCCATCGCTGGCGAACCGTTTCGTGGGAATGTACGTGAACGAGCGCACCTTGAACTACGGCGATGACGGCCGGGAGGCCATTCGCAAATTGCTCGACATGGGCTATCAACGCGGCATCATTCCGCACCCTGCGCTCGTGGACTTTGCCGGTTGATGCGACTCTCCTGCGAGTCCAAGGCGACAAGTAAAGCGTGGTACATTAGCTAAGGCATGGTCATCCATGCCCATGTTCGAGGGCACCGCAAAGGTGCGTTCGTGCCGGACGCGTAGCTCAACTGGCAGAGCATTCGACTCTTAATCGACAGGTTGAAGGTTCGATTCCTTCCGCGTCCACCAAAGAAACCTCCTGAAAACAGCAACTTAGCCCACATCGCGGCGTGCACGTAGGGCTTCGCAGATCGCTCGTATCGCTCTCTTTGTGCCACAGTGCGCCGGAACGTTCGGCACACTTTTGGCACAGCCCTGCAACGTGGATGAACTTAGCCTCGGAATGGCTCATAATGAGCTTCTGATGTGTTGCGAAGTAGACGCTTTTGAGCTGGGAGGCAAAGTTGTCGATGTGACATCGAGTGCCAAGCGCACTCGACGTCTTATTGCCATAATTCTTTTCCTGGGATTGTTCACCATCGCCGGAGCTCTGATTTCGTAGATCCACAGCAAACTCTGAACCCGGTGTTCAACAGCGAGGTCGTCAGAGCCAGGGTGCCGTCGTAAACGACGAAGTCATGACTC
>CAXTGN010000706.1:0-2826 GCA_964243455.1 uncultured Acidobacteriaceae bacterium | reverse complement strand
ATTTCTATTGGGCGCCGTACCCTGTCATTTCTACTGAGCGCGAACATTGCATGTACGAGCAAAGCTGAAATGTCACTAGTCCGCAAAGCTGAAATGTCGCTTTGCCCTCTCAAGACCATGTCTTGGGAGGCGAGCTTTGGGCTGGGTGATGATGAGCAAGCAGGACTTGCAACGGATCGAGGTCTTGACTGAGGTGTTGGCCGGGCGGCGGACGACGGAGTCGGCAGCGGCCATTCTGGACGTGAGCATGAGGCAGGTGCAGCGCCTGCTGAACCGGTACCGCGACGGCGGCGGTGGAGCGTTGATCCACCGGGCGCGAGGACGGGCCTCGAACTACCAGCTGAGTGCTGGGCTGCGCGAGTACGTGGTAGAGCTGGTTCGGCAGAACTATCGTGACTTCGGACCGACGCTGGCGTCCGAGGCTCTGCTCGAGCGACATGGGATCGAAGTCTCGCGCGAGACGCTGCGCAAGTGGATGGCGGAAGCGGGCCTGTGGCTGTCGCGTAAGCAGCGCAAGACCTTCCATCAACCGCGTCTCCGGCGTGAGAGCTACGGCGAGCTGGTGCAGATCGACGGCAGCGAGCACCGCTGGTTCGAGAACCGTGGGGAGCCCTGTACGCTGCTGGTGTTCATCGATGACTCGACCAGCCGACTCATGCAGCTGCGCTTCGTGCCCAGCGAGAGCACAGCCTCGTACTTCGAAACACTGCGCGGCTATCTCGATGCTCACGGCTGCCCTGTCGCGTTCTACTCGGACAAGCACTCGATCTTCCGCGTGAACAGGCCGGAGGCGAAGGGCGGCCAGGGCATGACCCAGTTCGGGCGCGCCCTGTCTGAGCTGAACATCGAGATCCTGTGCGCGAACTCCAGCCAAGCCAAGGGCCGGGTGGAGCGGGTCAACCGGACGCTGCAGGACCGGCTGGTGAAGGAGCTACGGCTCGCCGGCATCGGAGACATCTGTGCCGCCAACGCCTTCCTTCCCGGCTTCGTTCAGCGCTTCAACGAGCGCTTCTCTGTGCCGGCAGCCCGACGCGAAGATCTCCACCGCAAGCTTAACGTAGCGCCTGCACGGCTTCAGGACATCCTCTGCCATCGAGAACAACGCTACGTCACCGACCAGCTCACTCTGTCCTATGACCGCAAGCAGATCATCCTGGAACGTAACGAAATCACCCAAGAGCTCGCAGGCAAGTACGTTGAGCTGTACGACTTCTTCGATCGGCCTCTGGGGGTGCGCTGGAGAGGTATCGCACTCCCCTTCCGCGTCTTCAACAAGCAGCAGCGCGTGACGCATACAGCCATCGTCGAGAACAAACGTCTCGGTCATGCGCTCGCCATCGTCAAGGCACATCAGGACCTGAAGCGTGAACCGAAGGTGCTGACGAACAGCGAGAAGACTGGCTACCAGAAGCGTCCACGCCAGGTGTTCGGTCCAGGCTTCGTCGAAAAGAAACCAGCGCCCGCCGCGGTGGAGATGTGGAAATCGCCAAAAGACGGCGATTACGCACATCCCCACCGCACGACGACGGCGACGGTCTTACACTGACACTTCTACTTGGCAAAAGCCGAGACAAATCTACTTGGCATCAACATTGCATAATAGCGCCGGATAGAAATGCCAACATTGCATGTAGCTGCCAAGCAGAAATGTCGCTGGATGACCGCTCCGCCGATCACCTGCAGCTAGCTCGTCCGGCTTCGCACGGCAGCTCCCTCATGAGGTGCCTCCATGCTGACTCCGTTCTACGCGATGTTCAAACATACTTTGCTGGTCTCTGTACCGCAGAGTTCGGCGTGGCTTCTGGCACTAGGCTGCCTCAACTTGCTTCGGTGGGTCTTCCAGTTAGACCGTGTTGGTCCAGGGATCGTTTGGTCCCTAGGAGTCGTGATCATCCGACGGGAGATAGACTCGTATCCGAGTGCCAGGACAGGAAGTGTCCGTCTTGCTGTCAACCTCAATAGACCCTCCATGGCCTTCTATAAACTGCTTCGCGATCCACAGGCCGATGCCCGTCCCGATCGCACCTCGTGTGGTGAAGAAGGGCTCGAAGATCTTCAGCAGGTTCTGCTCGGGTATTCCTACGCCGTCATCTTCAATCGTGAACAGCACACCTCCGCCTCCCGATATATCAGCGTCCCTTGCGGTACTGACGAGGTTTCCGCCTGAGGGCATCGCGTAGATCGCATTGGCGATGAGATTAGAGATTACCTGCATCACCTCTCCACTCTTGACGGCGATCTTTCTGGAACAGGAGAACCGAGTCTGCACTGCTATCCCCGCATTCCGAATTTTCGAATCATAGATTCTCAGTGCATCGGTCAGCAGATCTTCTATGGCGACGAGTTTGGGGACGTTCTGGTCTCGGTAATAGCCGAGCGTTTGCTTTGCGATCAGCGCCAGTCGACCAAGTTCTTCTTCGGCTGCGCTGAGGAAGCTAATTACTTCCGTTTGTGAGGAGTTTGAACGGGCCAGATAAATTAAATTCAGGACTGCTTCGAGAGGGTTGTTGATCTCGTGTGCAATCGTCGCCGCCATCCTGCCCGTTGCCGCAAGCTTCTCGGCTTGAATAAGCGAACGCTCCATATGCTTGCGGTCAGAGACGTCACGAAGTACTTTGGAAGCCCCGATCACCCGGCCTGAGGAATCCCTGATAGGAGAGATTGTGAGCGAAACATCAAACCTTTCACCATTCTTTCGGACGCGGGTGGTCTCGAAGTGGTCGATGCGCTCCCCTGCTCTTAGCTTTTCGAGGATCTCCTTTTCTTCCGACTGCAGTTCTTCTGGAATTAGTCTGAGGACCGAAGCGCCTATGACCTCCTCGGCGG
>CAXTGN010000705.1:285-2827 GCA_964243455.1 uncultured Acidobacteriaceae bacterium | reverse complement strand
ATAGCGGTCTCTGCATGGTGCCTATCAGCTTTCAGATGGGGCTCGGTCAGCTCACCTCGGGTGAGTACAGCTGTCAGGTCAATGTGCTCGACCCCACGGGGCAGAAGGTGGCTTTCTGGTCGGGAGCCATTGTGCTGTTGCAGTAGGCAAGCTTGTTTTGCAATGCACGAGGCAGGTCGATGGTTGCGGGAGGCCATGACAACGGAGCCTTAGCAACGCCTGTATCCACGGTGGCTGGGACCTGCATCCTAAACCTTGCGATGCAGACTACGGGAACCATACCACTGAAGCCTTTTGGCAAGACCGATGTCCAGCTTTCCGCGCTGGGGTTGGGCGGTCACCATCTTGGGGCGGCAAAAGACGAGAAGACCGCCGTGGAGATCATGCACAAGGCGATCGATGGGGGCGTGACCTTCTTCGACAATTGTTGGGAATACAACCGGGGAAAGTCCGAAAACTGGATGGGTAAGGGTTTAAAGGGGCACCGGGACAAGGTGTTCCTTATGACTAAGGTTTGTACGCACGGGCGAGATGCCGCCCTCGCGATGCAGATGCTCGAGGAAAGCCTGCGTCGTTTGCAGACCGATCACCTGGACCTCTGGCAGATTCACGCCTGTACATATAACAACGATCCTGACTTGTTCATACGCCCGAACGGGGCCGCGGAGGCCCTGCTCAAGGCAAAGAAGCAAGGCAAGGTGCGTTTCGTTGGATTTACCGGGCATAAGGACCCGGAATTCCATCTGAAGATGATTGATACCGGTTTTCCCTTCGACGCCGTGCAGATGCCCATCAATCCCTTCGACGCGAACTTCCGGAGCTTCGAAAAAGAGGTACTGCCCGTATTGATGAAGAAAGGCATGGCCTGTCTTGCGATGAAGCCCTCCGGCGGGCATGGGGAGCCAGTACAAAAGGGCATCTTCACAATCGCGGAATTGCTGCGCTACTCGATGTCGGTCCCGGGTGTGGCAACCACAATCTCGGGGATGGAAAAGATGGAGTACCTGGACGCAAACCTGAAGACTGCTCAGAGCTTTACACCTATGAGCCAGACGGAGATGCAAGCCCTGCGGGACCGGGCTAAACCGTATGCGGGCGACGGTCAGTTTGAGTTGTACAAGACTTCCATCAGGTTCGATAACCCTGAGACGCGGTACCCTCACGACTTTCCGCAGGATCTGCAGTCGGTAGAGATGCGGCAGATTGCAAAAGGAGCGGACAACACTGGGAAGCCATTCCCAGAAGTCAAGGATCCGGCCAAGTCGCCATGGCCCCAGACGATGGACTTTTAGCCGAGCCGCCACTCAGTTCAGACGCCATTGCACGAAGGCGTCGCAAAACGGCGTTGAGCCGGGCCCCAGATGCAGAGGAGACAGGATGTCGGATGAGTTGAAACACGAGATGGTTGGTGGCCTGTCGCGCCGCCGGTTTCTCCAGAGCGCTGCATTGACGGGAGCGGCTGCGGTCTCACCTGCGGCTGCTTCCGGGCAGTCGCCATCAAAGGTTTTCGATCAGCATGGCGATGCGGCCGTTGATAGTGGACTTGGCACAAACCCCGTTGTTCCGAACTACTCGGGAGAGTACGCCGGATCCGCTGCCGGGTTCACCTGCCCGAAGCGGCCCATGGGAAGCACCGGGCTCCAGGTTTCCATTCTCGGGATGGGTGGGTATCACCTCGGCACGGCGGAAACCCAGGAGGAGGTGAACAACATGGTCGCAAAAGCGATGGACCATGGAATCAACTTCTTCGATAACGCATGGGAATACCACAAGGGCCTAAGTGAAGAGCGTGTTGGTACCGCGCTCAAGGGCAAGCGTGACCAGGCCATTGTGATGACCAAGGTCTGCACCCACGGCCGCGAAAAAGACGTAGCGATGAAGATGCTTGAAAACTCACTCACCCGACTTCAGACGGACCACCTGGACGTGTGGCAAGTGCACGAGGTGATCTACTACAACGATCCAGAGAAGGCCTACGAGGTCGACGGTGTGCTCGAAGCCCTGACGCTGGCCAAACAACAGGGCAAGGTGAAGTTCGTAGGGTTCACAGGGCACAAGAACCCGTCAATCCACCTGGACATGTTGAACCGCGGTTACAAGTTCGACACGGTGCAGATGCCGATTAACGTCTTCGATCCAGGGTGGCGGTCGTTTGAAGCCAATGTGCTGCCGGTTGCGAGGGCCAAAGGCATGGCGGTGTTTTCGATGAAGAGCATGGGTGGATCGGGAGAGCCGATTGCGCGTGGGGCGCTGACGCCCACCGAGGCCCTGAGCTACGCTATGAGTGTTCCGGGCGTATCCACGACCATCTCCGGGATGGAATCCATGGCCGTGCTAGACCAGAATCTTGCGATCCTGAGCCAGTTCAAGCCGCTAAACGACCAGCAGATGAGTGAACTGCGGGAGCATGGGCGCAGGTTCAACGACGGGCGCTTTGAGCTGTTTAAGAGCACTGTGAAGTACGACGGCGACGTCGGCCGGGACCAGCACAACTACCCCACGGTCGAGGAGTTGCCTGCCTAGGTTTGCCAGGCTTCATACG
>CAXTGN010000705.1:0-275 GCA_964243455.1 uncultured Acidobacteriaceae bacterium | reverse complement strand
AACAGCTCCGCACCCGAACGTGAGAGCCATCCGTCAGCCGGTCCGTTTCCGCTCGGTGTCCCGTGCCTGCGCAGCCCTGCATAGGGCAAGATCACCACGCCGAGAAGCTCAAGACGACAAGCTGCGGGCACCGGCCTTAAGCGAGGCTGAAGGTTCGGCGTGCCAAGCTATCTGGTGGCTGAGAGAGTGGCTGCGGCTAGGAAAAGGCGAGCACAATAGCGCCGGCCGCAACCAATAAACCGCCGAGCGCCTTTTTTGCGGTGAGCGCCTCGCCG
>CAXTGN010000704.1:0-2834 GCA_964243455.1 uncultured Acidobacteriaceae bacterium | reverse complement strand
ATGAAGAACGCGTGACCCAGCAAGCTCTTATGAGGAACGTTCGGTTGTCTGGCGCGAGTGCTGACAGAACCGCGATGCCGAGCCGCCAAACCACGGGAGTTACGATATTGTGCTGGTAGCCGACTCGTTGATTGGTTCCGAGAGAGAGCCCGCGAGCTCCAAAAACCGATCAATATTGTTATCGAGAATGTATGGAATGAACCGGTCGACCTTGTGGTCAGGCCAGTTCCACCAAGCCAAAGCAAGCAACTTCTTAATCCGCTCAGCGTCAAACCTTCTGCGGATTACTTTTCCTGGATTACCCACAACTACCGCATAGGGCGGAATCGTACCGCGAGCCACTGCACGCGCGCCGATCACAGCACCGTCTCCAACAACGGTTCCGGGGAGCAAGAGTGCGCCGTTGCCAATCCAAACGTCATTGCCGATCACGACGTCCTTCGCTACATGATCAACAAGAGCATCGGTCACTAGGCTCGTTGGCCAGTATCGAGCAAGCTCTCCGAATGGGTAGGAACTCGCGAGATCCGTAGCGTGATTACCCAAGATTATGACGAAGTCGTTCATTGAGCAGTACTTCCCAATCGTCAACTTGCCGAGATGCGGTTCGAAAATATGTGGAGTGCCGTATGAGTGGTCTCCGATACTCCAATGAAATCGCCGGATCTCCGTTGCCAACCGATGATTGACCTGATACTCAAAACGCTCGCGACCCTCGCTTAGCCGGCTCCGGAGCGCTGGAAAGACCAGCTCATAAGATGGTAGGCCCGAAAGTTCCTTTACGAGTGGCTTAAGCATCTCGGGTGTAGCAAAATGCAGAGACGCTGCTGCCATGGCCCACGAAAGGCGGCAGTTCACGGAAGCCAAACTGATCACCATTTCTGCGAAGGATGCGCATGAGACCGTTACACCGTGAAGTCTCGTCAGTAATGGCAGCACGGACGCATTGAGGTTCCGAATCAGCCCAAATTGTTCCCAGCCACTTGGAGATAACCTATCAATCGACACGGTCGAAACATTGGCATGCGCCGATAAGTACCGCTGTTCAAGAGGGCGACGTAGGTTTACCAGTTCCGAGTTAGACCCTTCGGTTTCGAGGCGCAAAGGGATCATCACAGAAGACTCACGAAAACCTGAGCCGATGACTTGTATTATGTCAATAAGCAAGTGGACCCCGTGTGGCAACTCCACCAGGACGGCTTCCCGCTCTAGGACCGAACCATGTACCAGTCTGGCCACATCTTGACCTGCAAACCCAATCGACGTCCCATGAAACGTCCGCAAAGTAAATGACCGCAGTGATGTTAGTGTTCCTGTCGTAACACCGGACGCCATAGAAAACGCCTTTCCGTGATTAGCTCTTCCAACTTTCACAGTGTTGTCTTCCTGTCGCTCTTCTGGTTGGTCCTGCGCTCAAACAGAACTCAACTACCTCGCGTGGGGCCTGAAATCCGACAGGCCGGACACGAGAGCAGGCCTTGCGCTTGAAAGCTTCTACAGCGAGAGCGCAAATGTCAACTCCAAACACCGCGGATAGTCGTCTACACCTCAGTTGCGATAGTACGCCACAACGGTATGACTTCACGATACCAATCCATTCCTAAGCGATCTCCAATGCATGTTAAGCCAGCGGATTTTGTAATTCACACACTAGATGCTCGAGCTGCTCCCAATGCTTCGAGCGGCTGCTCGCTCGATAAGAAGATTTGTGCCTAGCTATCAAGAAGTCATCCACTTCCCTAGATCGACATTCCAAATTGCAGCGTACGTTTAGATCCCCAATGGCCTCTGGTAGTTGGTTACTAGCAGCTGCTCTCTACACTACGTAAAACTTCGACGTAAGCCTGCATCGTTGCTGACTTAGGGCTGCTCGCCCAAAAATGCACGAGGCCACGCCGCCCACTGGAAGTCCGCGCAGTGTCCGCAAAACCTGTACGAACGTAACTTGATATTGCGTGGGTATCTACGTTGGCTATACGGAATGAAACGTAGTTCGCGGTCTCCTGATCGACCCAACGATGATAGTCTCGACCGTGTAAGAGCGCATGATTGACTATAATCGCCCTTATCAAGTCCAGTGTTTTACCATGACTAGCTAAGTTCGGTATGCCTAGTGTACCGCCATTAAATCCAGAGGCGAATCCGGGGTCAAAACCATCTCGTTGATAAAGGGTGGCGCCGAGAGATGGAAAGGTTCTTAATAAACCACCCTCAAGAGGGGCTACTATTCGATCTGACGAGGCGATCGTTTTCAACATCGGCACGATATTCATATCGAACACGATATCCGGGTCGCTGAACAGGATTGGCTGGTGACCATGAGCTGGCTGATGCTCTGTGATAATATATTTAGCTGCGACATAACCAACCCAATCTGCCGGGTTGCATGTTTGAATGCTGAGCCTTGAGGGATCCAGCTTAGGAATGTTTGCGAGGATCGTATCAGCCGCTTGATCCGTGACAACATGAACCTTCCCGTCGTAGCGGCCAAACTCAAGTAGCGAGCGAATACTAATGTACAGCTGACTGAGAACTTCGCTCGATTTGAATGCAGTGAAGTAGACTAGAGGATCATAGAGGAAAAACCGAGCGATTCGCCAGCCATCATGAAGGCCAACAAAGTGAAAGGGTAAGTCAGAACTGATTGTTGGAAATTGTAGCCGGAGATCGAGAACGGCTTGCCCAAGCCTGAGCTTCCAACCTTCCTCAATACGGATATCATGTGGTTCGATTAAATTATTCGTCTTTTGCTCAATCCATCTAGCTGTAAAAATCGTCTTTAGAGCCTCTAGGTTTTTTGCCGAGAGCGCGATATAGAGCTCCCAGGCGTTTAA
>CAXTGN010000703.1:0-2835 GCA_964243455.1 uncultured Acidobacteriaceae bacterium | reverse complement strand
ATCGCAGAACCCCTCGTTCCAGCGAAAGTCTTCAATCAGCGCCAGCCAGGGCAGCCTTGCGGGCACACCGGGCCCTCCACGTGCCGTAATCAGCAGCTTTGTGCCACTGCCCGCCACCACGCCCGGTAGCACCGGAGTCTCTTTGGGCCGAGGCGGCGGAGGCACAAGCGTGATCTCGTCAATACGCGCATGCTGCCAGGCCGGCATCAGCGGCGGCAGGTTCGCCGGGTTCGCAAAAAAAGCAAACACCACCGCCCGCGGGAAGGGAAGCCACTGCTCCGTCATGAACTGCGTCCGCACACTCCCTAGGATGCCGCCCCAGGCAAAGCAAAATGGCGACCTCAAAGGATCGCCATCAGCCTACGTTTACTACTCCCTACTCCCTGCCTCTAAGGCATCAGCACGGTGTCGATCACGTGCACAACACCGTTGGACTGGTACACATCCGCGGTGGTCACCATCGCCGACCCACCCTTGGCATCGGTGATTTTGATCATGTTCATGCTGTCCTCAGAGAACGTCAGCATCTCGCCCTGAACCGTCTTGAGCTGCAGCGATCCCTTGGCCTTCTTGATCTCCTTCATCAGTTTCTTGGCGTCATAGGTGCCCGGCACCACGTGGTACGTCAAGATCTTGGTCAATTGATCCTTGTTCTCCGGCTGCGTCAGCGTGTCCACCGTACCGGCAGGCAGCTTGGCAAAGGCGTCATTCGTCGGCGCGAACACCGTGAAAGGACCTGCTCCGTTCAGCGTATCCACAAGTCCTGCAGCCTTGACGGCAGCCACCAGGGTGGTCAGATTGGGCGCCGCTGAAGCGTTCGCCGCGATCGTCTTGCTGGGGTACATCGGCGCGCCACCTACGGGAGGATCGGCCTTCTGTGCCGTGGCACCCATGGACGCAAACGCCAGCACACCGCTGGCCAAAACCGCAATCAAATTCTTCTTCATCGTTCATCCCTTTCGTTCGGCGAGCCGAGGCCCTGGGTGTCAGGCTCGCCTTCCCTCATCACCCATAGCTCTAACGCACACCTCTCCGGAAGTGGATTTGTCTCGGCAAAGATTCTTTTCAGTTAACCAATCCGCTCCAATCGTTTCCATGCGCGTTGACAAACCCACCTGAGCACTCGTCAACTGGGTAGGAATGGCTGCTGCGGACCAACCCCACCCCGCGAACGACCTTCGGTCGCGCTCCTGCAACGGGGAACCCTCGCCCGTTCGCCCCAACACGCCTGCGGATCAACGCGGTCTGTTCCTGGTGGGGCTCTTCAAGCTGTCCAAGGCAGTTTTCTTCACATCCATCGGCGCAGGCGCGCTGCACCTCGTCCACCGGAACCTTGGCCAACTGGTGATGCACTTGATAGATTCACTGCCCATCGACCCCGAAGGTCGCGTGGTCAGCATGATCATGGATAAGGCCGACCTCATCGACGCGCATGACCTTCGGCGCATCGGCGCAGGGGCCTTCATCTACGCCACGCTCTGTCTCGTCGAAGGCTACGGCCTCGTCATGCGCAGGACCTGGGCCGAGTACTTCACTGTGATCCTCACCGCCATGGGCCTTCCTGTCGAAACCTTCGAGATCCTGCGACGGTTCACCTGGTTTAAGGTCGGCGCCCTCGCCGTCAACCTCTTCATCCTGCTCTATCTGCTCTGGGTGCTGAAGAAGCGCGGCAAAAATGCCTATCCCACAACGGCGTAGTTTCGCCTCTTGTTCGCTACAACTTTTGCGTGATTTGCACAAGGGGGTCTGTGGGCAGGAACCCCGAAGGTAAACACCATGGATAGTGGTATGCCGTGGACCTCCCACGATAGCGGGAGTTTTCCACATTTGCGGTAGTAAAAATCTAGGACCTTACCAAAATAGCTCTGGACTAAAAACCCACGTTCACCCATGCTTAGTTCCAGCGGTGGTCAAAAGTGGTGAAAAGGGGTCAGGCGGGACTAGAACCCAGGCTTTCACATCCAGTGTAGGGCGACTTCGGGGCAGCACAGGTAGCAGGACGGGTTCAACAGCATGGCGGTACGTGGCAACAACCCGACCCGAGTCGACGAAAAAGGACGCCTGAAGGTCCCCACCGACTTCAAGCGCCGACTGGATGAAGAGTTTGGCGAAACCGAATACTTCATCACCAGCCGTGACGGGGATAGAGCCGAGATCTATCCGCTGAAGTTCTGGGAAGAGATCGAGGCCAGGATGGCTACGGTGCCCTCGATGAATCCCGCACGCAAAAAGTTTGAAGACGTCACGAACTACTACGGCGGGCAGGTGGGCTACGACAACCAGGGCCGGCTGCTTCTGCCGCAGATCCTGCGCACCAAGGCCCGGCTCGCGGACGACGTTGTCGTGATCGGCAAGGGCAGGCACCTCGAAGTCGTCAACCGTGACCGCTTCGAGGTCAGCCTGGAGGAAAACCGGATGACCGTGGCGGACATGGAGTCGCTCGCCTCCTTCGGAATCTGAGATTGGCAACAAACCAGCTCCCCAGGGAGCGCATGAGGCGGTGGAACGATGCAGCAACCGCAACATGTTCCGGTTCTTCTTGAAGAATGTTTGGACCTTCTTAAGGTGCGGCGCGGCGGAACCTACGCCGACGCTACGTTGGGTCTCGGCGGGCACTCCGCAGCCATCGCCCGCTTGTTGGGCGGCGCTGGGACCCTCATCGCTTTCGATCGCGATCCCGATGCCATGGCCGAAGCGCAAAAGCGCCTTGCGACCCTGGCCGAAGAGCTCGGACCGGAGATGCCGACGATACGGTACGTCTCTCGTCCTTTCTCGGCTATGGCCGAGGAGATTGCGCCGGCTTCGCTCGATGGTCTGCTCGCCGATTTCGGCGTC
>CAXTGN010000702.1:0-2842 GCA_964243455.1 uncultured Acidobacteriaceae bacterium | reverse complement strand
GCTGCTTGTTCTTCATGGAGCTGAACAGCTCCTCGATGACGATGTGCTTGGGCACGCCGAGGTTCTTCGGGTCGTAGAGCACGTCCTCGATGCGCCGGAGCAGCCACACCATGAGGGGCTCGATCAGGTCCGCGTACTGCTTGTTGTTCACGCCGGCGAAGTCGAAACACTGCAGGCGCGCCAGCGAAAGTTCATCCTTCACGTTGTCGAATACCGCCGCATATACGCCCGCCCCGGTCCACTTGGCCAGGTACCGCTGCAGATGAAGCGGAAGGAATAGCGTCGAGAGACGCCGGTTCTCGGGGCCGAGGTGGTAGATGTCCTGGACGGCCTTGTGCACCGTGTCGTCGTCTTCCGGCGAGAGCTCGGCACCGCCATTGGTGAGCAGCAGCTTCACGAAGCCGTGCAGGAACTTGATGTTGTTCTCGGTGGGTTCAAGCGCGAACGGGTTCACCCGCGGCCCGTCTTTCCCTACCCGGTCCACCTTGCCGCCGTAGAGCTCCACCACGGACTCATAGCTGCCGCCCACATCGAAGATGAAGGTGAAGCCGCCGTACTTCTGCTCCAGTGCGGTCGCTTGATTCTGGTACACGGACTTTCCTGAGCCGGTGGGTCCAATCGTGAGGCCGACCTTGACGCCGTTCACATACGGGTCCTGGAAGAACGGCGTACCCGTCCGGGTTTCCAGCACGTTCAGGTATTCCGCATCGAGATCTTCTGAGTACGGGTGCCCAAGGTGAGGCGCAAAGAGGCTGGACAGGCGGGCATGGTGCTCCTCTCCAAGCCACATCGAAAAGACCTGGAACTTCTCATTGCCGGGGAACATTGCGTAGAACGCGGAGAGGTTGCCGAGGGTTTCCTCCATCACCTGGGCGCGGGCGTCCACAAAAGCACGGTGCACAGTGGGGGCTACGTCGCGGAGCTGCTCGGCGCTCCGGGCAGCTACGAGCAGCGTGAGCGAGTACAGGCCCTGCGTTTTCTTATCGAGAGCCCGGATAGCGTCGCCGAGGTCGTCCACGACCAAGCTGGCTGCTTTGGCGCCGGCCGTCGCCTCCTGAGCCGCCGGGCTCTGTGCGTTCATGACCCGCGACATCACGCCGACCTTGAAAAAGCTGGTGAACTTCTCCTGCTGGTCGATCTCCTTGCGCGCGGTGGTCGTAGACTTCGGACGCCAGCTTGAGCAAAGGACCGCGTCGCATTCGAGGCTCATGAGGTCGGAGAAGAGGCACGGGCGTGAGGCCTCGGGAGGCGTTTGGAGGCAGAACGTCTGGACGTGCCGCTTCCCTACCCGGAGATGGTCTGCCTCCCAGCTCACCGGACTTTTTACGAGTTGCCGGTCCACGCCGGTATCTGAGCGGAGGTGGTCGCGTTCGGCCCAGTCTTCGAGATTGAAGAGATAGCTGAAGAAGTGGAAAGCCTGTTCTTTCCCCAGCATCTTCATGCCGATCGAGTGACCGAGGTGAGATTCGAGGATCGTGGCTGCTTTAAGAAGCTCCGCGAGCAGGCGCGACGTGTCCGCGGCCTGGGTCTTCGGCTTGCTGGCAAATGGGGCAGCCTTCGGAAGCTCCACCATGAGGCACCAATGGATGTCGATGCGGCGGAACTTCGCCGTCTGATTTAGGAAGGAGAGTCGATCGTTGACGAAGGTCTCCGTGATCGGGTGCGTGTATGTCTTCTGTCGTGGGATCTCATAACCGGACAGCACCCGGGTGTACTGGCGGAGACAGAAGCCCTCGGGAAGGCCGCGCAAAGCGCCTTCCAGCCCGCGGACCTTGGACTCAAGCTCTTGGTCGGTGAGGCTCTCCGGGTCTGTGCCGCCCACGGAGAACACCACCGCGTAGCCGCCCCCTTTGAGGGCGAAGGCGTTCGGTCCCACCGCACGGGAGATCGGGACGATACTGCACGCGGCTCCAGCCTTGGCGAACCATGGCGTGTGCTTCTGCTGCTCAGCGTTTGCGCGGGTCATAGTAGCTCTTCTGGTTGAGGCTCAGGCCCCAGAGTTGAAACATCTTCGGGTGCTTGCGGACGATCAGCCAGGCACCGCCGGCAAGCATGGGAAAGCTCAGAACGGCAACCATGCGAAGACCGGCGAGGAAAACCGCGATCGAGACAAAAGCAATGACCATCCACGTCGGAAGCTCAAGCCCGAGCTTGGCCCTGGACCTGTTCATCGCCTGGTTGATCGGTAACGGTTCCCCTCGCTTGGTCGTCGCCATTACATCGACTGCCCGGTGAGAGATCCGATCCAGCCCGCGCCCCAGCCGAGGACGCCGGCGCCAAAGAGCGCGCCAAACAGACCGGGGATGGCCTGCTGGAAGTTGCCGCTCATCATCTTGATCCCGGCGAAAATCAGCGATCCGAGACAGATCACCGCGCCGGCATACAGCGCGAAGGTCTTGAAGGTGTTCATGACGTTGGTCGCGCCGCTCATATCCAACGTTCCTTGAGCATGTGCGGCGGCTGTGCAGGCGAGAGCGAAGACGACAGGACCCAGTGCCCTGCCCGTCGAAGTGACACGTTGCCTGGTGATCTTCTGCGCCCAGCGACGGGCATTGAGGGGAGCGAAATGCTTGTTCACGTGAAGGTTCTCCAGAGACAAAAGGGGTCGTTTGGTGCCGGGGCGCACAGCTGCGTGCGAACCGGAAATCCATTGCCTTATGCGGCTTTCGTTGGGGTTGAAGGTTGTGTGCTGCTGAATCTGAGTTGTACTGTTCCGTGCCGCTACTGTCAAGTGCGGCCTATTTCGTTCGCATCGTGTGAGGCCGCATTAAACAGTACCGCGTGTCCGCGCAGCTTCGTAGCGGCACTATTTGGTGGCAATCGACTGCGTAAATGACCTATA
>CAXTGN010000701.1:246-2847 GCA_964243455.1 uncultured Acidobacteriaceae bacterium | reverse complement strand
GTCGACTGCCGTCTACGGATTTCCCGTCCGTCCCCCGTGCGTTCTGCTTTCCGGAGGCGAAACGACGGTCACGATCCGTGGTGGAGGTCGTGGAGGCAGGAATACGGAGTTTCTTCTGTCCCTGCTGAGCTCCGTGACCGGTTTGGAGAGCCGAATTTCCGCTATCGCCTGCGATACGGACGGCATTGACGGTATGGAGAACAATGCTGGAGGTTTATTCGATGAAGAGACGACACTCAAGGCGACTCAGCTCGGGCTGAGGTCGAACGACTTCCTATCTCGTAACGATACCTATAGTTTCTTCGCCGCGACCGGAGACTTGGTCGTTACCGGTCCCACCCACACGAACGTCAATGACTTCAGGGCGATCCTCATCCGATCGTGACGCCGGAGCGTGCGTAGAAGTCTTGAGGAAGCCCGGTCGACAAGTGTCGATGCAGACAGAATTCGGAAACGCCGCCGCTGGTGAAATCAAGCGGCAACAAAATAGAAAGGGATGGAAACATGACCGTCGTAAGCAAAATCAGTAGAGGGCTATTCGCTGCGGTCGCGATATGCAGCATTTCCTCGGTGGCCAAGGCGGCCGATGAGCCGACGATCGGCGTGGTCGTGCCGACACTGGACTCGCAGTTCTGGAACAGGGACGTCACGTTCCTCCAGACGGGCGCCGCCCAGCTCGGCGTGCACCTCATCGTCCTGAACGCCGACAACAAGCCGGATCAGATGATCCAGTCGGCCCAGGATCTCGTCGCTCGCAAGGTCGACGGCATCATCTCGGTCGGCTACTGGTCCACCGCGCCCGCCACCATCAGGTTTGCCAAGCGCGCGAACATCCCTGTCATCATCGTTGACACCTACCCCACGTTCTCCCCGCTGACCGGAGAGCACACCAACTATATTGCATTTGTCGGACCGAGCGACCTCGACTCCGGTTATCACTTCGGCAAGGCGCTGCTATCCGCGCTGAAGGCCGGCCCCGACGGCAAGAAGGTGATCGGTGTGGTCAATGGGACCGCCGGCACGTCGGTCGCGATTGACCGTCGCAAAGGTCTCCAGAAGGCGATCGACGAAGAGGGTGATGTCAAGATCGTAGGCGAGGTTGATGGCAATTTCGTCCGCGATCAGGCGCAGACGGCGTTCGAATCCCTCTACCAGGGCCATCCCGAGATGACCGGAGTCTGGTCAGGCAATGATCCGATGGCGATGGGCGTGATCGCGGCGTTAAAGAGCAAAGGCAAGGTGCCGGGCAAGGACGTCATCGTATCCTCGATGGATCTCAATCCCGAGAATGTCGAGGAAGTGAAGGCCGGCGAGCAGCTCTACGATATTGGTGGCCACTGGGTACAGGGCGGCATCGCGCTGGAGATCATGTATAATTACCTCCACGGTCTTAAGCTGCCCGCCGACCAGGCGACGATCAAGCTCAAGCTGCTGCCGATGACGAAAGCCGATGTTCCTCGCTTTTTGAGGGACTTCCCGGGCGGGCAGCCGAACTATGACTTCAAGGCGCACTCGAAGGTCTACAACAAGGACGCGCCGCTGTCCCCTGCCTTCGAGGTGCACTACTCCCAGTGACGGAGCGACAAACCCTCTCATCTCGGCGGTGGCGTGTGACGCCACCTGTCGGTCCAGTCATCTCATGCACGGTTGGGCACCATGACGCTCGTTGCGCTCGGTCTGAACAAGCGGTTTGGCCCAACCCGTGCGGCCAGTGATGTCTCGGTCACGCTACGCACGGGTACGGTTCATGCCATCGTCGGGGAAAACGGCGCAGGCAAGTCCACGACCCTGCGCATGCTGGGCGGCGCCGTGCGTCCAGACAGTGGGGAGATGACGTTGGACGGCGCATCCTATGCGCCGAACTCCGCCTTCGATGCGACAAAAATAGGTGTGGCGCTGGTCCATCAGGAAATCACCATCAACCGCTCGTTGAGCATCGCGGCCGCTTGGTATCCTCAAGCGAGAGCAGATGGGATCGCAGGCGCAGGCCGCGCTCGACCGCATCGGCGTCAAGATTTCCGTTACCGCCAACATCGAACGACTCAACCTTGGCGAATTGAAATGCATCGAGATCGCGCGCGCGATCTCGTCAAATCCCAAGACCCTCCTGCTCGACGAGTCGACGGCTTATCTCGACCACCGGGAAGTTGACGCCGTGCTCAGCGTCATGCAGGAGTTGAAGTCCCAGGGTATGACGATCGGCTTCGTCTCCCATCACCTCAGCGAGGTCCTTGCCGCGGCCGACGATCCTGAAGGATGGGCAATTCGTCGGTTCCTATAACGCGGCAAGCATCAAGGCGAGCGATATCCACCGATTGATGGTGGGACGCGATGTCCTGCATGGCACCTATCCACGACGCTCGCCCCTGCCCGCTTCCGCCACTCCCGCCACCCTCCGTGTCGAGAAGGTCGCGGTCGGCCGGGAGCTGAACGAACTTAGTCTTGAACTTCGACGTGGCGAGATCCTTGGCCTGGCCGGGCTGAAAGGTGCCGGAGCCGAGGCATTGTTCGCCGGGATCGTGGGCGACGAGCCGTTGCGTCACGGCCATCTGCAACTAGAAGGCAAGGATTATCGGCCAAGCAATCCCCGTGCTGCCTGGC
>CAXTGN010000701.1:0-236 GCA_964243455.1 uncultured Acidobacteriaceae bacterium | reverse complement strand
CATCTTCCGGGAGACCGGGGCAACGAGGGGCTGATCACGTCATTCAGCGTGCTCGACAACCTGGTCATGGCGCGGCCGCCGACGGTCGGTCCGTTTTTCTCCATGGCCCGCGCCCGCGTGACGTCGAATGATCTGATCAAGCTGATCGGCATACGCACGTCGAGTGCAGCGGCACCCTGCCGCTCGCTGTCGGGCGGGAATATGCAGAAGGTCGTGCTGGGGAAGTGCCTCGCGGT
>CAXTGN010000700.1:0-2850 GCA_964243455.1 uncultured Acidobacteriaceae bacterium | reverse complement strand
GTCAGCCCCTCGTGTTTCATCACGGATGGCCCCTCACCGCAGACGACTGGGATGGGCAAATGATGTTCTTCCTGGGGCACGGCTACCGAGTGATCGCCCACGATCGCCGGGGCCATGGACGCTCCACGCAGACGGCTACAGGCAACGATATGGATACCTACGCGTCTGATGTCGCCGAACTTGTCGAGGCCCTTGACCTGAAAGAGACCATCCACATTGGTCATTCCACGGGCGGCGGCGAAGTTGCAAGGTATGTCGCCAGATACGGAAAAGGACGCGTGGCCAAAGCCGTCCTGATCAGTTCGGTACCACCGGTCATGCTGAAATCCGAGAAGAATCCAGGGGGGATCACCCATGGAGGTGTTTGATGGCATTCGCGAAGGAACGGCAAAGCGCCGCTCGCAGTTCTATCAGGACATCACGCTACCCTTCTACGGGTACAACCGGCCGGGGGCAGAGATCTCGCAAGGAGTCCGAGACAACTGGTGGCGGCAGGGCATGATGGGCGGCATCAAGGCCCAGTACGACTGCATCAAGGCTTTTTCTGAGACGGACTTCACGGAAGACCTCAAGAGCATCGAAGTCCCGACGCTGGTGATGCATGGTGAGGACGACCAGATCGTTCCCTTCGCCGACGCGGGCCCTTTGTCGGCCAAGCTGCTTAACAATTCCAAAACGAACTTTTATCCGGGCTTTCCGCATGGCATGCCGACCACCCATGCAGACCAGATCAACGCCGACCTCCTGGCGTTTCTAAAATCCTAAGAGCGCGCCTTCTCCGGGGGGGCCGTAGGTCGCGTCTTCCGAGTTGGAGGTGGACTGTTGAGCCGCGCACTCTCGTGCCCGCTGCACCCTGGACTTCTCTCTCATTCTGCCCTTACCGTGGTAGCGCAACCACAACCACGCCAGGTGAGCACGAAAGTGAGACAACGATTTTGACAATGAGCCATCGTAGAGCCTTCCTCCGTGCTGGACTGAAAACGGCGAGCCTTCTCGCCATGCCTGGCTGGGTTCCTCCCCTTGTGGCTCAGACCTCGACCTCCGCGCCGCGTTCCTCAATCGACAACATCCAGATCGCCCTGATCGGCGCCGGCATTCAAGGACAAGGCGATACGCGCGTGGCGCTGGAAATTCCCGGCGTCAAGCTGGTGGCGGTGGCGGATTGCTATGACGGCCGGCTGACGCACGCTAGGGAACTGTGGGGCAGTGATGTCTTTACTACACGCGACTACCGCGAAATCCTCACCCGCAAGGACGTAGACGCGGTCATCATCGCAACTCCCGACCATTGGCACAAGCAGGCGGCGACGGACGCCCTGCGCGCAGGTAAAGATGTTTACCTGGAAAAGCCCATGATCCATCTGTTCTCGGACGGACCGGAGATCATCGAAGCGGCGCGGTCCACGAATCGGATCCTTCAGGTGGGGAGCCAACGGGTCAGCTCGATCCTCTATGCCAAGGCGAAGGAGCTGCTCGCCGCGGGGGCCATCGGCAAGCTCAATATGGTCACAGCTCACTGGGATCGAAACTCGTCCATCGGGGCCTGGAACTACACTGTCCCGCTGGATGCCTCGCCGGATACCTGTGACTGGCCTCGTTTTTTGGGTTCAGCCCCGAAGGTGCCGTTCTCCCCCGAGCGGTTCTTCCAATGGCGCAAGTGGAAGGACTATGGCTCCGGGGTAGCTGGCGACCTGTTCGTGCATCTCTTCAGCGGCACCCACTTCATTACCGGTGCCAAGGGTCCCACACGCGCGATGGCGACCGGCGGTCTGCGCTTCTGGAAGGATGGCCGCGACGCGAATGATGTGTTGCTCGCGTTGTTCGACTACCCGGAGGGATTCAACCTGAGCCTTCACGTCAATTTCGTTGATGGAGGCGAGGAGAGCGAGGGTTTTCTGTTCACCGGCTCCGAGGGGCTTATGGAAATCAACGGGAGCAAAGGGACCGTCACGGTTACGCGCACGCCCCTGCCGACGGAACCCGGCTACACCGTTTCCACCTTCGCGGAAGCGATGCAAGCGCAGACCATTGAGGCGTACCGGAAGACCTACCCGCTCCAGCACTCGGGAGGTCCACCTTCGAGGCAGACCGAGAGCTTTGCCGTGCCGAGGGGCTACTCCGACAGCTATGACCACTTCCACAACTTCTTCGAGGCGGTCCGCCATCGCCGCCCCGTGGTGGAAGATGCAACCTTCGGCTTTCGTGCGGCCGGGGCCGCATTGCTCAGCAATCTAAGCGCAGAGCGCGGAGCCGTCGTCCGATGGGATCCCGAGGCGATGAAGCTCGTTTGAGCGCCGAGTTCCTGCCTGCGCCCGGCGCTGTCCGGTCGCTGGCGGAATGTTGCGTTCCCGGGATGGTTGCGGGCGGGAACGGCTACATTTGGACTTCTCTGCCGGGGACTAGACAAAGCCGTCCGTTACGGGTACATTAAGGAAGTCGTCAGTGAGTGCTGGTCAGAACAATGACCGCCTCCGCATACCAAGCGTTTGGCCCTCTAGGGATCTGACCAGTTCGGTCCCGGGTAAACCCAAGTTCATGCAGACAAAATATTTCAGCAGCCGAATGGGATTTCCTGTTCCTGCTGAAAATCGAGGGCAAGGGGCTCTGCTCCTGTTCTTGATCCAGCCAGGCGGCTCAGGCCGATCGGGTGAGGATCTTTGACAACATGGTTGAACGTGCCAATCGTGAGAGGCAAGACCTTATAGGTTTAGCCAATTCTCACAAGTTATACCCTCCACTCCATCGAGCGAGTGGGGGCGCTCATGGATCCCGGACCTCCGTCCTGGGGTTTGTGAGCAAACCAGCATTAAACGAGAGTTTGATCCTGGCTCAGAATCAACGCTGGCGGCG
>CAXTGN010000699.1:0-2861 GCA_964243455.1 uncultured Acidobacteriaceae bacterium | reverse complement strand
GTCCTTCACCGTGAAGTAGCAATGCCCACTGCCGGAGGGGCGCCAGTTGGAAATTTCGCCTTCCACGGTCACGCGGCTGTAGGACCCCTCGACGAAACCACGTACGTGGCGGATGAGACCAGTCACGGTCCAGGTCTTCGGCGACTCCGGAGCGTCTCTCTGGGCCGGCTGTCGGGACAGAGTCGAATCCGGATCTGGTCGCAATCCCGTATCCGAGGGAACGGGCGGTGGCTCGTCTGACAAGGTCGGGACAGGCGCAATCTTCTGTGCCTCCGGCAGATTCGCGCGTGCCCCCGCGATGAGAAAACTGCCGGCTGGCTCTGTCGCGGCCTCGGCAGGCAGCAGATCGAAGAGGCTCGGCCCCACAACCGTTACCGGACGCCGGCGCTGCCCTTTGTCGCGGCGCAGGCCGGCGAGGGTAAGGGGTGCGTCGGGGTCAGCCATAGGTTAAGTCTACTCGAGCGATCCGGACGTCAACTGTCCGGATTTCAGGCAGTTTCCAGCAGAAACTGGCTCTCCCGAAGCAGATCGTCGGGACGGCACGGCTTGCTCAGGAGCTTGATCTGCCGTCGCGTGCGCGTGGTGTACGCGCTTACCATGCCCGCATTGCTTGCGTAGGCGCTGAGCAGCAGCATGCGGGTGTCCGGCATCACCTCCTGGAGACGGTCGGCCAACTCCAGCCCGCTTTCCTCCGGCATGGTCACATCGCACAGAATGAGTGCAGGGGAGAAATCCCTGGCTCGTGCAAAACCTTCCGCGGCCGAGTAACGGGCTTCGCACTCGTATCCATTCGCGTTATAGATCAAGGAAAGTGTGTCGGCGACCAGGTGATCGTCATCAACGACAAGAACGCGTGTCTTCATGGGGGACACCTCCTGCACAACGGACGCGCAGCGAGCACGGTAGCGTTCGTTTGGAAAAGACGTAACGGCGACTTACGCCGGAACAGATGCGACTAGTCTATGGCCAAAGGCGACAGATTGTTTCTGGAGATAAAAGCCCTGCTGTGAATCTTGCGTAGCAGTCAATGAACCCCGGTAAATGGACGGAGAGCGAATGCCTGGAGTTGCTGTTTTCGGAGGAGTGCTGCTTCTGGCAGTCGTACTCCTGGACGCTTTTCAAAGTATCATCCTGCCACGTCGACCGGTGGGTCGCTTCCGCATTACCCGCATGTTCTTTCTGTTTACGTGGCGGCCCTGGAGCCTCCTGAGCGGAAGCATACGGTCCAGAGCCGTGCGAGAACAGACATACAGCATCTATGGGCCGCTCGCCCTGCTTGTGCTGTTTTTCCTTTGGGCCGTCCTGCTGACGGTTGGTTTCGGCCTGATCTTCTTCGGTCTGCATGTCCCATTCCACGATGGCATGCTGCACGATGCCGGACCCCTGGCGCGTCTGGGATCCTGCCTCTACGTCAGCGGCACGACCCTGTTTACCCTGGGTATCGGGGACGTGATCCCGGCAACGCATCTGGCCCGTTTTTTCACTGTCCTGGAGGCTGGAACGGGGCTCGCCTTTATCGCGCTGGTGATTGGGTACGTACCGGTGCTGTACACGGCCTTTTCACAGCGGGAGGTGCTGGTCGCGCTGCTGGACGCCCGTGCCGGATCTCCGCCTACGGCCGCCGAACTCCTGCAAAGACACAGTTTTGAGGACGGCCAGGAGATTCTGCGGGAGCTCCTGGCCGATTGGGAGCGCTGGAGTGCGGAGATGCTGGAAACCCATATCTCGTACCCGATCCTCTGCTATTACAGATCGCAGCACGACAATCAGAGCTGGCTTTCCGCCGTGATTGCGGTTCTGGATTCCTGCGCTCTGCTGATCACGATGCTGGAGGGCGCCAAGACCCGGCAGGCACAGCTTACGTTCGCGATCGGGCGCCATCTTCTGGTCGATCTTGTGCACGTCTTCCACCTGGAGCCGGAAGAGGGGCGCCTGCGTGCGGAGGGACCGACGCGGCTCCCGGATGAGAAACTGATGTTCCTGTGCGAAACGCTGGAAGGAACCGGTTTCTCCCCGTGTGAAGATGTTCAAAGCCGGGCGCGGCTCATGGAGATCCGTACGCTGTACGAATCCTACGCATGCGCATTGGCGGACTACCTGAAGCTGAGTCTGCCGGAGTGGGTGGTGCCCCCACCACGGGTGAAAAAAAGGGACTCTTGGACGCTGATTTCCGGATTGCGGACCCCCCAGACTCTGACCGACAGGCTGACAACGCACGTCAGCATACGGTCCACCGCGTCCAATCTCGACGCTCACGACGGTGAGCCGGAGAGATAAACGACACGTCGATGGCTGAAAAGGACGAAGCCCGAGTCAGGCATGGGCTCGGGCTTCGTTCTTCTTGCGTGTCGGGACTGGGTCTTAGCGCGGGGCCGGACCTGCAGCAGCTTCGGGGTTCAGCTTCCGCGTGGCCACCTGGGCCGCGATGCCGGGCTTGCCCTTGGCATCCTTGTCGTGATCCTTGATCTGTGCGTAAATCTGGCGGGCCTGTTCCGCCTTTCCCTCTGACGTGTACAAATCGGCAAGCTGCAGATTCGCGAGCTCGGGCGGCACGGTCGTGGCGTGGCCTTTGGCGAGCTGTTGATACAGATCGACCGCCTGTGAAGAGCGGCCGGTCTGCGCATACAGTTGCGCCAGGGCAGACTTGCCCAGGGCGGCCACGTCGCCGTTCCAGCTGCTTGCAACCTTCTTCAGCGTGTCCTCAGCCTGCCCATTCTGCCCAGCTTCCATGTAGGTCAGTCCTGTGAAGTATTCCGCCAGCTTGCCGGGTTCTGTAGAGCCATACTGGCTGGCAACCTGCGTGAACAGGGCATTCGCCTTGATGGCGCGCTCCTTGGCGGAGTTAAAGGACTGCATGCCGG
>CAXTGN010000698.1:0-2861 GCA_964243455.1 uncultured Acidobacteriaceae bacterium | reverse complement strand
CCGGCAAGTGCGTGCTGATCGCACTCGGGCTGTCGATCCTCGAACGGGTGCTGCTACCGGAACGGCCCGCGTTTTTTGTCACGGCAGGCAAAAGGGGCGGCGGAAAAACAACGGCGCTGGCTATGGTGATTCTGGCTGTCACCGGGAAGAAACCGGCAGCAGCAGCCTGGTCGTTCTCTGAGGACGAGCGGCGTAAGGCGCTGGCGGCCTACCTGTCGGAAGGGTTGGCGGCGATGGTGTTCGATAACATCCCGCTTGGGCAGACGATTGCCTGCCCCACCATCGAGAAGATACTGACCGCAGAGTCCTACTCCGACCGCATCCTCGGCCAGACAGCCATCGTGACGGTGCCGGCGTTCACGATCCTGACGCTCACCGGGAACAACATCGGCCCCAAGGGCGACCTCGCATCCCGCAGCCTTATGGCCCGGCTTGATGTGAACCGGCCGGACCCGGAAAACCGACCCTTCAAGCATTCCGACCCCATCGCTTGGACGCTCTGCAACCGCGGGCAAATCCTGCGCGCCCTGTATGTGCTCCTGCTGGGCAATCCGCAGCTCAAGACCCCGAAGGCACCCAAGACTCGGTTCAAGCGGTGGTGGCACCTTGTCGGTTCCGCCGTTGAGAATGCTGCGGCGTGTTTGGTGAAGTCGGAACAGTCAGCGCTACCAGAAGCTAATTGCACAGCGACCGAGATTGATTTCGTCAAGCTGTTCGCGAACGTGGAAGGTGACGATGAGGAGTCCTCTGACTTGGCGGACGTGCTCGACATTCTGTACTCGACTTGGCCGCAAAGCTTCTTTCAAGCTTCCGACGTGGCCCAATTCGTTAACCAACCGATGGAAGGTGAAAGGGCGAACGCTGCCAAGCTGCAGAGCTTCTTTGACACCAGTGGTCGGCGCAAGTCAGGTGATGTCACACCCATATCGGTTGGGAAACGCCTCGGCACCCTGGTTGATGCGCCAGTGCTGGTTGGGGATCGGACCATGAAACTAGTGCGGAAACAGCCAGACGCTCACACGGCGCGACGGTCCGCCTGGTTCCAGGTGCGGGTCTCGTGATCCATGAGTCTGCGCAGTGTGCGCAGTGTGCGCAATGTTTCAACTATGCTCGCGGGTCCGGGAGTGTGATTTCCACCTTAGCCAAGGTGGAAATCAGGTGTCTGAGGCCGTGCGTCCGGCTGGAACACTGCGCACACTGCACACACTGCGCACGGGGTGGGAGGGAGGAGGAAGTCTTCATGCCCTCATCCAATTCAAGGCTACACCGCCCAGAGCGGTCCGCCACGCACCGGCGGCGGAGCTGCTGCCATGATGCTTTACCGCCGCCGGATCAGATGCCAGGACCCTGACGAACAAACCCACCCCATCCATCAACGGATGCTTCCAGCCAAGCGCGGGCGTTCGTGTCGTAGGTGCGGGCGCGTTTACCGTTGCACCTACAAACGCGGCCGTGTCACCCAACCCACCCTGGGAACTTGACAGCCGAGATGACGTAGGGTGCGGGGCACCAACAGCGTGTCGCAGCCGAATGGGAAGGTCGACTCCAGCAACCTCCCCGCCTGCTGCGACAGTGTGGCAGTGCCGGCCTTGCCCGGTAACTTTGCTGGGGCGCGGGGTTTGCCCATGCCACGGCCGTGTCAAAAGACCGGGCGACCATGGGTAGAGAGGCCGGCTGGGGAAGGCTGCCTGCCGACAGCCCGGGAATTGCGCCCCACCCGAAGTCTGCCGGGCCAAGGTCGCCCGGCGTTGTGCTGCATGCGCCGGGGTGTCCGGCGCGTTCTCGCTGGATGTTCCACGTCCGTGAGACAGCCCCACCTGGACCCTGTCACCCACACGCAGCTTGCCCGCGAATGCCTGCCCTACGCAACCTACACGAGCATTGAGGAGTATCCAACTCGCGCACGAGTCCCCCCGATGCGGACGCAAGCCCGGAGATGTATCTCCCGAACCCAGCACTCCATGTCCTTGTCGTCGCGCTGCCGAGCGTAGGCGGCGAGGGCGGCAGCCTTGTCTCGGATGTCGGCTGCATCGTCGATCCGGGCGCACTCGGCCAGGGCCATGCGTGCCGCGTCATAGCGGATCAGGGCGGCGCTGGGGTCCATCATGCGGCTATCTGCTCGGTCGAGGCGTTGATCGCATGAGGCACCAGCACCCTTCTAGGCGCGACGGTCCAGTATCGCCCGGCGGAGCTGCGGGCGCGACGGTAACCTGCGCCATCTCATGCTCTTGCCTCGGCCAGTTACCCTGGTTTGTGAAGAATATTGCGCAAATGTCACGCGAACCTGTACAATCCTTAATGTTGCAATATCGAAGTGACCTTGAGAGCGTGAATGAACAATACCGCCACGCCCCCCGAGCCGGCCCGCATCTTGCTGGTTGACGACGACCATGACGTGCGGGCCTCGATACGCCGCACGCTGGTCCAGGACGGGCACGACGTGGTGGAAGCCGAGTCCGGCGACACTGCTGCCGCACTGATCGAGGACGCTGTTCCCTTCGACATGCTTGTCACCGACGTACGCATGCCTGGCTCCCGCGATGGCGTGGCTCTTGCGTCCTGCTGGGACGAGAAGGTGCCGGGCCGCCCCGTGTTGTTCGTGTCAGGCGACACGGACAACCAACTCGACCTGAGCGCCCTCGGCCCGCACCAGGCGATGCTGCACAAGCCGTTCCAGCGCGCCTCCCTGCTGGACGCAGTGCGGCACCTGCTCGGCAGAATACGTCGCCCTACCTAATCCGGCACGGGTGCTGGCAGATCAAGCCGGTGTTGCACGGCCAGAATGCGCGCTGCGATGTCCCTGGCACGCATGGGCTTGCTCATGACGTCGTGCGCGCCGCGCCCCAGGACGACATGCCTGA
>CAXTGN010000697.1:0-2864 GCA_964243455.1 uncultured Acidobacteriaceae bacterium | reverse complement strand
GTCGGAATCAGGGTGGCAGTGCCAGTGGTACGGCTCGGTCATCACTGAGATTCGAACGACATGATCATTCACGTTTGCGATGGGGTGATTGTCATACGTCTTGTCGGTTGCCGACTCGGAGGAGAGATTGACGACTTCAGACGGAGACTTCTGCATTCTGTGGCCATCCATTTGCCTGCTGATGATTTGTAGTTCACCCAAGTTTACGATTCCTGCTGCACGCACACCCCACCCTATCAAGATCACTACGGAGAATGGGACATCCGAGCTATGTGTATCCTGCTGTCAGAGGTGTTTGTGTACGGACTAATCGTGAAACTGACCGCCGCTACGGGATGCCGCGCCGAGTTGATTGAGGTGCTGGGCGGCGACGACTCCCAAACCATCGCTGGGTGCCGTAGCTTTATAGTCGCCGAGGATACAGCCGACGAGGATGTTCTCTGGATCACAGAGGTATGGGATAGTGAGGCAAGCCACAAAGCATCGCTGGAACTCCCTCCGTCTACGGCTGGACTGCCCGCCATAGAAACCTTGGTCGCCCGGCACGAAACCGTCGCCGTGACGAGGCCGGTTGAGAAGCACAGCCACCCGATGCACGGCGAGGCTTCGCAGCTTGCCTCAAAGTGAACGATGGGGCCGTCGGAACTACCGAGTAGGACTGCAGGCTTCGGAACTCGCCCGTAGGCGTGCCAGCTGAAAACCGTGCTGATAGTGGACGGACAGATAGTCCAGCACATCCGCGACAATCAGACGGGCAGGCCCTGCTAAACGCCGCTCACGCAAGCCAGCGGGCCCGGCCGCTCCAGAGCAATCCGCTTGGGGCAGACTTCCGACAATGCGACTTAGCAGGACTGATCCGGCCTCCATCCTGCGGTGCGGTTTCGAGTCATTCAAATCTGATTCCGAGTGCGCGAAAGGCGTCCTTCTCGCCGAATTTGGTGAGACAAAGAGTGCGGCTGTTCAAGTCGCGAACGACCCACTTGTTCGTGACGGCGTATTTCAAGAGCTCAGCTCCCAGCGCACCGGCAATGTGCGGCCTACGTTCGCTCCAGTCGAGGCAACCGTAGGCGAACCTGCGACGAAGACCTTGCATGTTGGCAACTTGGATCCCTAAGCGGCCGAGAGTGCGTGCGCCAGCATCGCTCACGTCGTAGGCGTTGCCTTTTCCGTCGAGATCAGAAGTTAGCCAGCCCTCTTGCAGGAAATGGTCGTGCAACGCCACAGCAAGTGATCCTGCCATGTGGTCGTAACAACTGCGCGCCCTCCTCAGTGACTCTGGTGTGCTCGGCACGAATTTCTTCCTTGTTCCCCCCGCCAAAACGCTAAGACTTTCAAGAACGCGGGCGACGTCTTGGCCGCGTAGCGAATAATACCTGTGCCGCCCTTGCGCGACGACGCATATAAGCCTGCTTTGCCGCAGGCGGTTCAGATGGGCGCTCGCCGTAGAGGGAGTTACTTCTGCAAGAGTTGCGAACTCCGTGCTGGTGCGGGCACGCCCGTCCAGCAGGCTGAGCAGCATGCGCGTTCTTGCAGGTTCTCCAATCGCCGATGCAATGGCCGAAAGAAGAACGTCCTCGCCGACTGCTGTGTTCTTATGGCTGTTTCTCCTCAAGCTGCCCCCAATACGAGCATACGGAAGGACTGTACAACCATGCTGCGGTGCGCAACGAAGTGTCCTAGCCCACGCGGGGCGAGGATGGCGACAGCACATGAAAGGAGCACGGATGAAAAACCTGAAGATTGTTCTGGAGGACAGGCCGGGCGCACTTGCCGAAATGGCAGAGCTTCTTGGCCGAGCAGGAGTCAGCCTCGAAGGAGGCGGCATGTTCGTTGTGGACGGCCAAGGGGTCGCCAACTTTCTTGTCGACAATGCGATAGCTGGGAGGAGAGCTCTCGAAGCGGCGGAAATCAATGTGGTTCAGGAGGATGACGTTGTGATTCAGAGATTGAGTCAGAATGAGCCGGGACAGCTCGGCAAACTCCTTCGCCGGATGGCGCAAGCCGGCGTGAACGTCTTGACCCAATACAGCGATCACAACCATCAACTCGTCCTGGTCGTCGACGATCTGGAAGCCGCCAGGGAAGTTTCCCATGCCTGGACGAAGGAGCGCTCCGGGATGGTGACAAGCGAAGCCACAGCGTCGCCAGTAAGGAAGCGTTCTCACCAATATGACGTGCACGTGGCCTGGACCGGAAACACCGGCTCGGGAACTTCGAGCTATGCCGGCTATGGCCGGGAACACGAGATCTCTGCTCCGGAGAAAGTCACGATCAGCGGCTCCAGCGACCCTGCCTTTCGCGGAGATAAGCGACGGTACAACCCTGAAGAGCTGCTGGTTGCCAGCGCGTCCGCTTGTCACATGCTTACCTACCTCCACCTTTGCGCTGTCAACGGCGTTGTCGTTTCGTCCTATGAGGACCAGCCAACGGGTGAGATGGAAGAAGGGATGGGCGGTGCGGGAGCCTTCGTGCGGGTGGATCTCCATCCGACGGTCACTATCAGCGCCGCAAGCGATGCCGTACGGGCTGATGCTTCTCCACGAAGAAGCCCACCACGCTTGCTTCATTGCGAATTCGCTCAAGGTTCCCGTAATCGTGACCCCGGCTATTGAGCAAGATAAGTACTGAGAATGTATGGTCCGCCGCGCGACTGCAAGGGTTAGGTTGGGCGAGAAGACAAGTCTGCGCAAATGTATTCGGCCTTTGGGTGGAGATCGTCTCTCCTGGCCAGGATGAGATGCGCACGTGTCTGTCCTTATAAACGCCGCGGTCGTTGGAGACCATTCTCGGTATCAGGCTTTAGACACGTCGTTGTGACTGTTCTTTCGTCCTTGTTGCCCTGTGCAGACTTCGGTGGAGAGCTT
>CAXTGN010000696.1:2012-2866 GCA_964243455.1 uncultured Acidobacteriaceae bacterium | reverse complement strand
CGGTGCGCGTCCTTGGCAAACGGATCAGGCCGGTCCACCGCGCTCACGATACCGCGCGTCACCGAGAACTGCAGATACCCAAACGGGCTGCCAAACGCCAGCACCGTCTGCCCCGGCTGCAGCTTCGTCGAGTCGCCCCACGCAATCGCAGGCAGATCCTTCGCGTTCACCTTCACCACCGCGATATCGGTCAGCTTGTCTGTGCCGACGACCTTGCCGTTTAAAATTCGCCGGTCATGCAGCGTCACCTTGATGTCCTTCGCGCCCTCCACCACATGGTTGTTGGTCACGATGTAGCCATCCGACGAGATGATCACACCGCTCCCGATCCCATGCTGCAGCTGCGGCTGCTGCGGCCTGCCCTGTCCGCCACCCGCGCCGCCAAAAGGTCCATTCGGCCCGAAGAACTGCTGAAACTGTGGCGGGATCTGCTGACCCTGTTCCGAAGCCCCGCCCTGCTCCGCGGCTTCTTCCGCGCTCGGCGTCGAGGTCACCGCGATGTTCACCACCGCCGGGTTCACCCGCGCCGCCAGTGTCTCCATCGCCTGATCCAGCGACGTCAGTGCCGACACACTGCTGTCATCCAGCGGCGACGCCGTTACAGCCGATGCGTGCACGTTGTTATGGTTCACCACCGCCACAGCGCCCATGGCCACCGCCGCCGAAAGGACAGCCGGCACCGCATACCGTCCCGCACTTCGAACTAATGATTTAGTTGATACAGACATGGATAGCTCCTCCTCCGGAGCATGTTTGGTTACAGTTGAACGATCAGCCAGCCATCCCCGTAAGAGACAGCGGCATACACAGGTTGCGAAACCTCAAACTCTGTCAGCACCACACGGTGTGTCGGG
>CAXTGN010000696.1:744-2002 GCA_964243455.1 uncultured Acidobacteriaceae bacterium | reverse complement strand
TCTGCCCTACAGCAGGAACTGTTGTCCAGGGGGCTACGATGTCTGCCGCGGACCGCAGCCGCAGCGAGAGTACCCGTGTCTTCCGCCGCACCCCCGCAATCGCCACACGGCGCAACACCGGCCTCGCCATAACCGCCTTGGCAAGCACCGGACGAGCCTCCACCCCCGGCATACCCGTCAGCACCGCTTGCTCCACGGGCGACGCCGTCTGCGGCAGCCCCGGCATTACCCGAGCCATCACTTGAGACCCACCATCGAACCGCACCAGCTCCGGACTGCGCACCAGCACGCCAAACCCCGCCAGCATCGCCATGGACAATACCCCTATTGCAAAAGCCCCACGCTGGGCCCCCACCACGCGCTCCGGCCCGGCAAGAATTCGCCGCACGCGCCCCACCAGCTCCGACTCCCGAGCACGCGTCCCCAGGGCGCTCAACGCCAGCGCCACCCCCTTGCGCAGCAGGGAGTCCTCCGCCAGCTTCACCAGGCAAGCGGCATATGCCTTGCGCGCCTGCGTCGCCTTCAGCACGCCGTCATCACAGGCCAGTTCGCGTTCCCGGCACAACCGCCGGTCCAGCCAGAACAGAGCCGGGTTCAGCGGCAGCAGCATCAGGCTGACCTGCTGCAGTAGATTCAGCCAGTCGTCATACCGCCGCAGGTGCTCCATCTCATGCAGCACCACATGCTTCAGCTCCGCCGCCGACAGGCTCTCCATCAGCCCCACGGGCAGCAACACCCGGGGCCGAAAGAAGCCCGCCACACTCGGCCGATCCACTTCAGCCGAAACACACAGCTGGGCGCGCCGGCCGTCCTTCAGCAACGACGCGACGTCTGCGTGGACGACCACCGGCGTAGCCCTTCCCGCAAGTCGCCACAGCCGAACGGCACTTGCACCCAGCCGCACGCCGCGTACCCCCGAAGACACAGCCCAAAGCGCTAACAAAGCGACGCTCCAGTCCTGCGCCACATGCAGCTCCGCAGCTCCGGTAGCCCCAACACGCGGCGACACGAGGCCGGATAACGGGAGCAGCAGCACCAACACCAAAACCACGCTCCAGATCGCGGTACGTGCAGCCGGCGACACGCGAGGCATCATCCGCAGAGCAAGCGCCACACCCGCGGTCAGCAGAAGTCCTTGCCACACGGACGCAATCAGCACACCGGCCGCGGCCGGCGAGACGAGATGGGCAATCTGCAGGAGCGCATTCATCGGCCTACGACTCCTCCTCTGGCTCAAACCCGCCTTCAGCTTCCATGT
>CAXTGN010000696.1:0-734 GCA_964243455.1 uncultured Acidobacteriaceae bacterium | reverse complement strand
CGCATTCATACGCTTACGCTTCCTCTCCCGCCTCAAGCTCGGCGTCATCCGCCTTCTCCGCCGGAGCCTCCGCAATCGCCTGCTTCAGCCGCTCCAGCTCCTCCGGCGTCACATCCGCATCGCCCAGCAGCGACAGCAGCAGCCGTTCCCGCGAGTTCCCGAAGAAGCGCTGCAGCACATGCCGCACCTCGCTCCGCCGCGCCTCATGCTCGGCCACGCACGGGCTGTACAGAAACGCGCGCCCCTCCTGCCGGTGCGTCACATAGCCCTTCTTCTCCAAAATCCGCACCGTCGTCAGCACCGTCGTGTAAGCGAGCGGTGCCTCCTCCGGCAGCGCCTGCACCAGGTCAGACACGGCAGACTCGCCGCGCACCCAAAGCAGGCGCATCAGCCTCAACTCGGCCTCGGTCAACGTAATGGAGCGTTTCGGTGGCATGCTTCTGCTTTCTCAGACGAGCAACTATGAGATTAGTTAGCACACCGCAAAGATTCCTCCACAGCCGCACCCCACGCCGTTCTCTCTCCTTTCCACCGTTCCGCTTTTCTGTTTGTCATTCCCGAAGGGGAACCTGCTGCTTGCAATGCCTTCAATTGATCCCGAGAGGAGTAAATAATTCCGCCCCAACAAACACCACCGTCGACCGCTTCTCCGCTGACCGCTGCCCCGCCGCTCCCGCCCCCCCCCCCCCCCCCCACCCAACCCACCCCCACCCACACCCCCCCGGGCCCCCCCC
>CAXTGN010000695.1:900-2867 GCA_964243455.1 uncultured Acidobacteriaceae bacterium | reverse complement strand
GAGCGCGGTGATATTGGGCTTCCGTTGGCCCCGGATTTCGACCGCCTCGCTTACGATCACGGTTGGCGCGGTTGCCTGGGCGCTGGTATGGGTCGTAAGTGTGCTTTTGGCGCACGTGGCTCCCCATCTGGCGGTGAACCCAGAGATTTGGAATCTGCCGAAGTACTTTGTGGCTGCGGGGATGGTGTTGTCTCTTCTGGACGAGGAGATACGCGCGACGAAGTTGGGTAGTCAGCAGTACCGGCTGCTGTTCGAGGGAAACCCACATCCGATGTGGATCTACGATCCGGAGACGCTGGGCTTTTTGGAGGTGAACGACTCAGCGATTGCTCACTATGGGTATTCCCGGCCCGAGTTCAAGCAATTGAGCCTTCTGGACGTGATGGAGGTTGGCGACGATACTCAGGCCCTGGCCGATCTGCGAGCGCCGAAGCCGCAGATGCTTTCCGGTCCCTGGTTGCACCGGCGAAGGAACGGCACCGAATTCCAGGTGGATGTTGCCAGCCAGCCAGTGGAGCGCGAAGGGCAGCGGGCGACCTTTGCGCTGATGCACGACGTAACGGAGCCGCAGCGTTTGCAGGCACAATTGTTCCGGCAGGCTCACCATGACGTGCTGACCGGGCTGCCGAATCGTGCGTTCTTCGAAGAAACCCTGGAACACACGTTGCAAGCTTCTGCGAACAAATCGCGCAAAGCCGCTCTGTTTTGTATCGATCTCGACCGATTTAAGCAGATCAATGACACCTTTGGGCATAGCGCGGGGGATCGTTGCCTTTGTGAGCTTGCAAGCCGCATCACGGCACGCCTTGGGGGAGCTGGCACGCTGGCTCGTACAGGGGGAGACGAGTTCATGCTGGTCTTGGGTGATCTCGAGAAGGCGGAGATGGCGGAGCACCTGGCCACGCTGCTGCTGTATGACCTGAAAGCTCCGCTGAAGCTTGAAACCGGCGAGGTCGAGCTTGTGGTCAGTGTAGGAATCGCGGTATCTCCTGAAGACGGGCTCGAGAGCGACCAGCTATGGCGGGATGCCGACGCGGCGATGTACCGAGCCAAGCGTGCCGGTGGGTCGCAATGGGTTCGCGTGTCGCGCGAGATCAGCAGGATGGCCGCAGAGACGAATGAGATTGAGATCAGCCTGAAGAGAGCACTCAAAGTCGGTGGTCTTGTGCTCTGGTATCAGCCACAGATAACGTTGTCCGGCGAGCTGCATTGCCTGGAGGCCCTGGTCCGTTTCACAGATCCGTTGCTGACCAGTGCCAGAGCGCAACGTGTGATCTCGATTGCGGAAGAAAGCGGCTTGATCGTGCCGCTGGGAGAATGGGTGCTGGAGGAGGTTTGCAGGCAGAGCCGGGTGTGGATGGACGAAGGGCTGCCCCCGGTGCAGATCGCGTTGAATGTGTCCCCGCTGCAGCTCAATCGGCTGAACTTCTCACTCAAGGTCGCCAGCGTGCTGGAGCGTTACCAGTTGGCGCCGCGCATGCTGGAGTTTGAGGTCACGGAGTCAACGGTGATGCCGGACAGGGGGGCTGCCTCGGAGCAGATTGCCATGCTGGCGGGAATGGGCATCCGTTTCTCAATCGATGACTTCGGGACGGGGTACTCTTCGCTGGGCAGGCTGCACCAGCTACCGGTCGAATCGCTCAAGATCGACCGCTCGTTCACAAGGCACATCGGGGAGCGTAAAGGGACCTACCCTACGGTTCGCGCCATTATCGCGCTTGCGCACACGTTTGGTTTGCAGGTCGTGGCAGAAGGGGTCGAGACGGAGGAACAGCTACGCATTCTCCGCGCGCTGCAATGTGACCGGATACAGGGGTATCTCTGCAGCGAGCCGGTTCCGGCGAGCGAAGTGAGAGCCTTTCTGACGCAACCTGCGGCTCACCCGCTTGTTCCAGCAGAGAGTCTCTCGGGCGGTTCTTAAGCATCCTGCAACTCCCGGCAGGAGAGTTGTTGGGCGACGGTCTGCT
>CAXTGN010000695.1:0-890 GCA_964243455.1 uncultured Acidobacteriaceae bacterium | reverse complement strand
CAGCGTTGCGTTCTGCGTCGAAGCCAATGGCGGCGTCCGCGACGTTGTTGGCGACGATGGCATCCGCGCCTTTGCGAAGAAGCTTGACGCGTGCATTCTCTTCGAGGTTTTCGGTCTCTGCGGCGAAGGCGATGACGAGGGTACCGGGGCGGCGTTGCGCAACGGCTCGCGCGACGAGGTCAGGCGTGGGCTCCAGTTCCAGTGTGAGGCGGCCTGCCCTACGGATCTTGGTTGCGGCTGCGCCAATTGGCCGGAAATCCGCGACCGCGGCCGCGGCAATAACAAGGGAGGCGCGAGGGAGAGTGAAATCCAGGGCATTGCCCATCTCCTCCGCGCTCTCGACAGAGATAACCTCACAGCCGTCCGGAGCGGGCAGGGACGAGGCGGTGATGAGCACGACCTGTGCGCCGCGTGCGCGAGCGGCGGCGGCGAGGGCGTGACCCATGCGGCCGCTGGAGCGATTGCCAATGAAGCGGACAGGATCGATAGCTTCGCGCGTGCCGCCTGCAGTGATGAGGATGGTTTCACCGCGCAGATCCTGCGCCCGGCTGGAGGTTGCGGCGAGTGTGGCTTCGACAATGGAGTCGATGCCCGCGAGGCGACCGCCTCCGACCATGCCGCAGGCCAGGTAGCCCGCTTCCGGCGCAACGATCCGTGCGCCGCGTGCCTGTAAGCGCCCCACGTTGGCCTGCGTTGCCGGATGCTGCCACATGTTGACGTTCATGGCGGGCGCGAGCACGACGGGAGCCTGGGTGGCGAGATAGACGGCGGAGAGGAAGTCGTCGGCGAGGCCGTGGGCAAAGCGTGCGAGGGTCGTTGCGGTAGCTGGTGCTACAAGAAGGACGTCGATGTTTTGGGCGACGGCGATGTGTTCGATGGGGCCGTCGGCG
>CAXTGN010000694.1:1557-2870 GCA_964243455.1 uncultured Acidobacteriaceae bacterium | reverse complement strand
CCCACCCTGGGCGAAACGATCGAGGAGAAGCAGATCACTGAGCTGCCCCTGAACGGCCTGAACTCTCTGAACCTCGCCCTGTTGACCCCAGGCGTGACCCAGGGGGCGAACGGCGAACAGAACCAGGACGTGGCGGGCCGTCATGGAAGTACCGGCGGAAGCGCTCTCTCTGTCAACGCAACGCGCCCTCAAGCCAACAACTTCATCCTTGACGGCGTGGACAACAATGACAGCCTCATGAACGTCATCCTCTTCTTCCCGCCGGTCTTTGCCACGCAGGAGTTCAAGGTAGACACAAGTGTGGCGCCAGCGCAGTTCGGACGTGGAGGCGGAGCCATCGTGGTTAGCTCCATCAAGTCCGGTACCAACCAATTGCACGGGTCGGCCTTCGACTATTACCGCAGCAACAAGTGGGCCGCAAACCCAAATTACGAATTCCCGTATAACGATTCTCCCGCGGGGCCAAAACCCTCTTACAACCAGAACATCTTCGGCGGAGACGCCGGCCTGCCGATTCTTAAGAACAAGTTGTTTCTGTTCGGCGACTACCAAGGCACACGCTATCAGCAGCCGGTGGGAAGCGGCTACGACACCGTGCCCACGGCGAAGATGCGCATGGGTGACTTCTCTGAACTGCTCGACCCAATCCTCGCTAGTAACGGGTTCACGTTCGGCGCTGCACCTTTTTACACCACGTATTTTCCAGCTTGCTATCCGAACTCCTCTGTCTTGAACAATGTCTTCCCTGCCACCGGCAGCAAAGGCCAGATCTTTGACCCTCTGACCTGCGCGCCGTTTGATCGGAACATCATTCCGCAGAACCGCCTGAATCCCGTCTCGCAGAACTATCTGAATGCCTTTCCGCTGCCCACGCGCACAGATCGCCTGATCGGGAACTACTTCTATCAGCAGAACCAGATCGGTAAGTACAACACCTTCGATACGCGTATGGACTGGAACGCGTCCCGCAGCGATCTGTTCTTCTTCCGGTTTTCTTATGACAACACCACGTCAGATCAGAACTCGCAACTTGCGGACAACCCCGGGTCTCCGCCCCTGAATGCTAGTGGTCAAATCAACTACCTGCATGCCCGCGGGTACGACCTAGGGTACACACACACCTTCTCTCCCCGTGCCGTCAATGAGGCCCGTATTGCGTACAACCGCGATAATTACGGCTACACTCCCCCGAACTACGGCATCTCTGTGGGCGCGATTCTCGGGATTCAGAATACGACTTTGGGCGCCGCGGCGAACACGGGAGGCCCCCTGACCGACGGCTATGGAACCGACCTCACCTACACCGGTGATTA
>CAXTGN010000694.1:1244-1547 GCA_964243455.1 uncultured Acidobacteriaceae bacterium | reverse complement strand
CGAGGTCACGGACACACTCAGCCTTACCCGTGGCAGTCACCAACTGAACGTAGGTGGAATGCTGCTTCGCCGTGTGACGAATTACTACCGACCCATTGAGGGCAAGGGTGGTATCTTTTACGATCCTCAACTGTTCACCGGGTATGACGAGAGCGAATACCTCGTAGCCGGCGCCGCCCAGTATCAGATCGGTGCGCAGACCGGCTTCTTTTCGAACATTAACCAGGAAGATGCGCTCTTTGCGCAGGATGACTGGCGTGTCAACAAACGGCTCACGGTGAATCTCGGTATCCGTTGGGATCT
>CAXTGN010000694.1:316-1234 GCA_964243455.1 uncultured Acidobacteriaceae bacterium | reverse complement strand
TATGAGGCGCACAATCAGCAGAGCTCATTCAATGTGAACAATGGTCAGGTGCTGGAAGCAGGTGTGGGAGGCGTCTCCAAAACCATTGTCAATCAGGATTATCTGAACTTCGCACCTCGCCTCGGGTTCGCCTACGACCTGAGTGGAGACGGCAAGACGTCTGTCCATGGCGGGTACGGCATCTTCTATTTCCCGGACTACGGTGGCATCAATAATCAGCTGGGGCAAAACGTTCCCTTCAGCGGAAATAACTACTTCCTCGCCTCTAGTGGATACTGCCTTACCTTGAGCGGTCAGACATCGACGTTGCAGAAGCCTGATTCCTGCGCCGGCTATACGAGTCCGGCGGCCGTGACTTCACCGCTGCCACTGCCCACTACCGTCGCCAACTTCAACATTGCCGATCCACCCGCGAACATCGGGGGCACCGCGATCAACGTCAACAACAAGCACAGTCAACTCCAGCAATACAACGTCCAGGTGCAACAGCAGTTGTCTCCCAGGGATGTGTTCAGCGCCGCATATGTCGGCACGCACGCCGAGCGGCTTTCAACCTTCTACAGCCTGACGAATTACCACATCGGTGCGAAGACACTGCCGTACGCAAACCAGGATGGTGGAATCACGTACAACTTGTACAACGGCAGCTCCAACTACAACGGTTTGCAACTGCACTATGAGCATCGGGCAAAAAACCTGTTAGCAACCGCCTCCTATGCCTGGTCTCATGCGCTCGACAACACGGATAGCCCCTATGGTGGAACTCCCATCGCAGTCCTGCTGTGGTACGACCAGGCTGCGAATTACGGCAACTCCAGCCAGGACGAACGGCACATCTTTAGTTCGTCGTTCGTCTACAATTTGCCGTTTGGGCGTGGGCAGCGGTTTGGCGGAGGTGCGCCGCTGGCGCTCGATCTG
>CAXTGN010000694.1:0-306 GCA_964243455.1 uncultured Acidobacteriaceae bacterium | reverse complement strand
GTCTACAACCTGCCATTTGGCCGCGGGCAGCGCTTCGGTACAGGCGCGAATCGTGGTCTGGATGTGCTGATCGGGGGATGGCAAGTAAACGATATTGTTCAACTGTCAACCGGGCAGCCCGTTGATATCCAGGCGGGCGGCAGCGGTCAGGAAGCTGTGACCAACCGGCCGGACCTGGTCGGAGCGATCGAGTACCCCAAGAAACTGACGGAATGGTTTACTCCTTCTTCTTTCAGCTCCGCGAACCTCCCCTCTCAGGCGGCAACGGATCTGCCGAACACCCAGGTGTACACACGCTTGGGGACC
>CAXTGN010000693.1:0-2871 GCA_964243455.1 uncultured Acidobacteriaceae bacterium | reverse complement strand
GAGTACACGTGGGAGAGGGCGCCGTACTGGGTCTGGGCGCCGTCGCCACGCGCGACCTCCAGGCCTGGACGGTCTACGGCGGCAATCCAGCCCTTCCGCTACGTCTCCGCCAACGCCACCCTGAAACACAGGCATCAGCCCACGCCGTCTCCGGAGTGTCCGCTCCGTGATCTCCGTCCTGATCCTGACCAAAAACGAAGAACAGGACCTGCCGGGCTGTCTCCGTTCCGTCGCCTGGTCCGACGACGTTCACCTTCTCGACTCCGAAAGCACAGACCGCACGGTCGCGATCACGGACGCGCACGGCGCCCGGGTTACAACCCGGCCATTCGACAGCTACGCCCACCAGCGCAACGCAGGCATGCAGCTTCCCTTTCGCTATCCCTGGGTCCTGGTGCTGGATGCCGACGAGCGTCCCACCCCCGCCCTTTCGGAGGAAATCCAAAAGGCCGTACGCACGGCGCCGGCAACTGTGGCCGGTTTTCGGCTACGGCGTCGCGATTTCCTCTGGGGGACGTGGCTGAAACATGCCCAGCTCACGCCTTTCTATGTACGCCTGCTGCGCCCGGAGCGCGTCCGCTACTCTCGGGACATCAACGAGATCGTCGAAGTCGACGGTGTCATAGAGAACCTGACAGCTCCCCTCGATCACCTGGCTTTTTCCAAAGGGCTCCGCCATAGGATGGCGAAGCATAATGCGTATTCCACCAAGGAAGCGGAACTGCTGGCCAGCGGCGCCGCAGTACGCGCGGCCTCCTGGCGTCAGGCGCTCTTTGCGCGGAACTTCCACGAGCGCCGCGTCGCCCAGAAAGCCATCTTCTACGAGCTTCCGGGCCGGCCGTTGGTGAAATGGATCTACATGATGTTTATTCGTGGCGCCATGCTGGATGGCCAGGCAGGCATCACATACGCCACGTTGCAGGCATTTTACGAGTATCTGATTGAGGTCAAGCGCCGCGAGATGTTACGCATCCAGGCCGGCAAGCCCCTGTGACAATCCACAGCACGCGGGCCGGACGGCAAGGTTCAGGCGCGCAGCTTTGCTAGCAGATCGGTGGGGTGAACCGGTTTCGCGAGGATTTCGAACTCATGTCCCTGCGCCCGCGCCCGCTCCAGCAAATCGGCGGTGGCCGCCTGTCCTGAGAACAGCAGAATCTTGCACTGCGGCAGCTTGGAGCGTGTCTGGATTGCGGCTTCGATGCCTGTCATGCCAGTCATGATGACGTCGCTGATCAGCATGTCCGGCTTAAATGTTTCCAAGGCGTCAATCGCTTTTTCGCCGCTGTAAACGGCACGTGCCTCAAAGCCTGCCTGGTTAAGAATAATGGCCAGCGTGTTAGCAATCACCTGTTCGTCGTCCGCAACAAGGACGCGCGGCTTGGAGCTGGTCGAGGTAGTCTCTGCCATGAATGTGATTCCTGAAAGGTCCCCTTCTGAAGACGCACATACGATGCCCTGAGTTGCGGCGACGATGCACCGTGCTATGGTACAGCCTTTCTGCGAACGGTTCTTTGCCCCGCATTGTTTCTCGTGAAAACCGGCTCATCTTCGGGCATGCAGCGTCCGCTTCCGCGATGCTACCCTTGGGCGATGGTCGATCTGCATCATCATCTGCTGCCGGGTCTGGACGACGGTTCGCCCGATCTCGCGACCTCCGTGCAGATGGCCCGGATGGCACAGGATGATGGCATCACGCACATCGTTTGCACCCCCCACGTCATCAGTCAAGTTGTTGCCAACACCGAGAAGAACAGCGCACAGCTTGCCTCCCTGCGCTCCGCCCTGCGCGAGCAGGGCATCAACGTGACCCTCGGTTTGGGCTGCGACTTCCACATCAGCTACGACAATGTCCAGGATGCCCTCGCTCACCCCACCCGTTACAGCATCAATGGGCGGGAGTACCTCTTGGTCGAACTGGCCGATTACAGCATTTCGCCCAACATGCAGGAAACCTTTTACGAGCTCCGCCTGGCCGGTCTCACCCCCATCCTCACGCACCCGGAACGCAACCCCACATTGCAGCGCGATCCGGATCGCCTGATTCCCTGGCTGCGTGATGGTCTGCTCTGCCAGGTGACCGCGGGCTCGGTAACCGGCGCCATGGGCCGGGAAGCCCGCGCCTTCGCCCATCGCCTGCTGGCCAGACGGTGGGTCCATTTCCTGGCCACGGATGCGCACAATACCACCTCACGCCCGCCGTCCATGCGCCAGGCCTACGATCTCGTCTCGAAGAAGTACGGCGCCGCCTATGCCGACATGATCACGCTGCAAAATCCCTTGTCGGTGTTTGAAGGAAGGCCCCTCGGCGAACAGCTCATGAAGGGACTGGACGCCGAAGACGAGGTCAAGCTGGAAAGCTGGTGGCAGCGTCTCATGCGCATGTAGGCCGGCTTCGATTTACAGCCCGAGTCCGCCGTCCACGGCCAGCAGTTGCCCCGTAATGAACTGTGGCGCAGTCGCAAAGAACAGAACTGCGGCTGCCACGTCCGCCGGGGTTCCATTGCGTTTCATCGGAGTTTTCTGTACGAAATGCTCGTACCCAGCCGCGTTTTCCCCCGAAGTGACGATCATCCCCTGCGCCACACAATTCACGCTGACTTCGGGCGCCCATGCCTTTGCCATTGTCTGCGATAGCATATGCAGCGCCGCCTTCGACGTGCAGTAGTGCGCATGCGTCGCCCACGGGTGCAAGCCGCCGAGCGAGCCGATGTTCACAATGCGTCCCTGCGCACGTTTCAGGTGCGGATACGCATGCTTCGCGACCAGAAAGGGGCCACGCGTGTTGGTATCGAACATCGCGTCCCATTGCTCCACTGTGATCTGCTCCAGCGGTGCCGTCTCAAAAGCGCCCGCATTGTTTACCAGCAGATC
>CAXTGN010000692.1:0-2873 GCA_964243455.1 uncultured Acidobacteriaceae bacterium | reverse complement strand
AGGTGGCCGCCAGCGGGCTCGGTGCTTCGTTGCTCCCGCTCGCGCTGCAGCTGGTCGAGCCACTGCGCATACGTCATCGTCTTGCGCGGAGTTAACATCCGTACCCACGCCCGGTGCGTGGCTTCCGTGAAAAACACGGGCAGGCTCAGCCGCCGCGCCAGAACCGCCAATCCGGCAACATGGTCCAGATGCTCGTGTGTGACCAGGATGGCGGTCAGCGTCGCCGGGTCCTGCCCGACCAGCGCCATGCGCCGCATCAGCTCACGGCAGCTCAGCCCCGCATCCACCAGGATGTTCGTCGCCCCGGCAGACACCACCGTCGCATTGCCCTTGGATCCCGAGGCTAATACGGTCATCTGCACCCTTCGAGCATACGCCAAAAGGCCGCGAAAAACCCAAAGCCCGCCCCGGACTCCCTACCCTGCCCTAACTTGCGACACGGCGCGGGGCAAGGAAGTTTACAACGCTCCGCATCACAACCTGATCGCGCTGGTTGAAGACAGTGGTTCGTGACCGCACCAGCCCAAAGTCCGGTCGCGACTGCGACAGCCGTACCGTCAGAATCTCCGCCTCGGTCCGCAATGCATCGCCCGGCCGAACCGGCTCCGTCCACCGCATCTCCTCCACACCCGCCCCGATGATCCCACCCGCGATATGCAGAGACTCCACCCGAAGCCGCATCACGATCGCGGACGTTAGCCACCCTGAAGCGGCCAGGCCCTTGAAGAACGAGCTCTCCCCCGCTGCCTCGTCCAGGTGAAACGGCTGCGGATCGTACCGCTCCGCAAACTCCTTGATCTCCTCAACGGTGACCTTGTAACTGCGGTCCGAGTTAAACGTCATCCCAGGGTGCAGATCCTCAAAATACAGTTCTTGCGGCAACAGGCGGCTCCCCTCGCTTCACGGCGTACACCGCAGTGTACGTCGTCACCGCCGCGGAAACCACCGCACCGGAGACCTGCTTCGTGGCCTGTCAAGTGCCGCAGGAACCTGGCTTCGGCCACGACCATCCAGCTCACGGCTCGTCACCTCATTGCTGGCGGCTCGTTGCAGACCTTCCGTTGAACCCGGGCACCACCTAAGGAGGCACAGCCGAGCGGAACGGCTCCTGCATTCGCGGCATGAAGAGAACCCACTCTAAGCTGCCGAAAGAGCCGCAGTCCCGCCCGCGACGCACCCCAGCCAGCATCCATCGGAGATCGCCTTAGTGCCGTTCCTGTGCGCTCGCCAGCTTCTCTTCCGCAACCCGCGACGCCGCATTCGCTTCGTCATACTTGGCCTGATCGTCCCCGGCCTGGTTCCAAAGCTCCTGCGCATGCTGCTGCTCCGCACGCACCGCCGTTACATCGATCTCGCTCGGCTTCAGCGCCTGTTCCGCCAGAATGGTCACCCGCTCCGGCAGCACCTCGGCAAAGCCCCACGCCACAAAAAACGTCTGCTCGCCTGCCGACCCGCCATGGAGCCGCAACTCCCCCGCACTCAGCTCCGCCAGCAGCGGTGCCGCGCCATACAGCGCCTCCAGATACCCCGACATCGACGGCAACTCCACCGCCGTTGCCGTCGCATCCAGCAACACCCGTTCCGGCGTCACCAGCCGCACCGTCAACAACCCCGAACCACTTCCCGTCTCAGCCATCGTCTCGATCCGCCCGGCATAACCCAGAGCACCCTACCCCTGTGCTCTGGGCCCTGCACCCTGTTCCCTGCCTCTACGCTGCTGCCTTCATCTTCTCGGCAGCTGCCAACACTTCCTCAATGCCGCCCTTCATGTAGAAGGCTTGTTCCGGGATCGCATCGTGCTTGCCCTCGATGATCTCCTTAAAGGAGCGCACCGTGTCCTCGACCTTGACGTACGCACCGGGGATGCCGGTGAAGATCTCGGCCACATGGAACGGCTGGCTCAGGAACCGCTGCACCTTGCGCGCACGGGTTACCGTGAGCCTGTCCTCTTCGGACAATTCGTCGATCCCCAGAATCGCAATGATGTCCTGCAGATCCTTGTAACGCTGCAATATGCGCTTCACGCCCTGCGCCACGTTGTAGTGCTCCTCCCCCACAATGCGCGGGGACAGGATGCGCGACGTGGACGACAGCGGATCCACCGCCGGATAGATCCCGAGCTCGGAAAGCGGACGGGACAACACGGTCGTCGCGTCCAGGTGAGCAAAGGTCGTCGCCGGCGCGGGATCCGTCAGATCGTCGGCGGGCACATACACGGCCTGCACGGAGGTCACGGACCCCTTCTTCGTCGACGTGATCCGCTCCTGCAGCTCACCCATCTCCGTCGCCAGGTTCGGCTGGTAGCCCACAGCCGACGGCATACGACCCAGCAGCGTCGACACCTCCGACCCGGCTTGCGTAAAGCGGAAGATATTGTCGATGAACAGCAGCGTGTCCGCGCCCTCTTCATCACGGAAGTACTCCGCAACCGTCAGCCCGGTTAACGCCACGCGCAGACGCGCCCCCGGGGGCTCTGTCATCTGCCCATACACAAGCGCGGCCTTGCTCTTTTCCAGATGTTTCAGATCGATCACGCCGGAGTCCTGGAACTCATGCCAAAGATCGTTGCCCTCGCGCGTACGCTCACCCACACCGGCGAACACCGAGAACCCACCATGCTTCAGAGCGACGTTATTGATCAGCTCCTGAATCACAACGGTCTTACCCACACCCGCGCCGCCGAACAGACCGATCTTGCCGCCCTTCAAGAACGGCTGGATCAGGTCGATGACCTTGACGCCGGTCTCAAACATTTCTTCCGACGTCGATTGCTCATCGAACGCCGGAGCCTGCCGATGAATCGGCCGGTACTCGGTAGCATTCACCGGCCCTAGCTCGTCCACGGGCTTTCCCAGCACGTTCAGCACGCGGCC
>CAXTGN010000691.1:0-2876 GCA_964243455.1 uncultured Acidobacteriaceae bacterium | reverse complement strand
GTGGCTTCGAGTTCCTCTCGGTCGTGCGCCGCCGGTTCCCTGTCATTCCCGACATCGTCATTTCAGGCGAGTTTTCCGGACTATCTGTACCCGAAAGCGTTCTCGCGGATGCTTTCTTTCCCAAGGGGCAATACAAGGTCGAGGAACTCTTCACCAAAATCGTGGAGCTGCTACACCACCTGCCTACACGTCCCAGAGTTGGCAAGCCGACGAAAGCTGCTGTGTGGATGATTGCAGTCACCTGCACAGATTGTCTGCGGACTTTTCCAGTACTCGATGCGCTCACTGGGATCAATGAGGTCGAATGCGACTTCTGCTCATGCCTGATTCGTTTCGAGCTCATCGGAGAGCAGTCTGCTCCCGGATAGAATTCAGCGTCTGAGTTCAAAGGCTAGGCCACTGGAAAGAGCGACAAGATCGTTAGCTTGCCGGAGGTATAGCAGATGCCGAGTATATGCCGGGCACCTCATGTTGGTCTGAAGGACGGTGTACCATACTCTACAGACCAAGGACGCCGGTCTTCCGCAACCGGTGAGCCGAACCGATCTCGTTGCATTTTAGGCGTCTGGTGTTTCATGCCTTCTATTCTTTCCGAGCCTGATTATTTTCCTGTTACCCCCGATGAGATGGGTTTTGCGTTAAGTCTGTTTGTAAATGCCGCAAACCGCAAGACGGCCTGCCGTACTGCAGAGCACATCGACTTTCACAAGAGTAGACGAGATGAATGTGACGATCTCTTCCTGTCTCTCTGTGGAGAGCCAGGGATCATTCCCTCACTCGGCCCGAGACGGCGGCTGGAGGAAGAAGCTCCCCTGCATGAGGCGTTTCGTGTGCTCTGTGAACATTACGAAGACCACAGAGAGCGAGCCTCTGTCTGCGCTCGCGTCCTCGCATTCTATCTTCTTATGGAACGAAGCGCGGGAGCCGTACTTGCCGGCTGGATTCAGCCCTGCCCGGAAACTCCGAACTTGGTCATCCTGAACCCCGCCGTGATAAGCGCTGTCTCCTGCGTGAGGCTCAATGGGTCGATTCTGCTGGCGGAGAGCGGCTTCCTTGAACTTGTCGAGAAGTTGGCCTTCAGCACCGAAGCTGCGGCCAAACCCCCATTGCAATAGCTCTACAAGCTTTCGGAAGGCGGCGTCCTTCTCTTCTGATGTCTTGATTGAGCGTACCTGTGCGGCTTGTATACCCTTTGGACCTTGTTCCGTATCAAATTCCACAACATCACCCTCGTTCAGCGACTTATAGCCGTCGCCTTCGATTGCGGAGAAGTGACAGAAAACGTCTGGTCCACCGTCTTCATGGATAAAGCCGAAACCCTTCGCATTGTTGAACCATGCAACCTTGCCCGTACGCCTTGCCATCGTGCTTGACCTCGTTGTGTAGCGCAGAACACACCTTAAGCTCTGCGTTGCACTCACTTTGAGGCTATTGTAGCGGGTCGGCTCGCTCCAGATCAGGCCTCCGTTAAAGCGGCATCTCAGCACCAGACTTGAGGAGCCCGTATAGCTTGGCAGCTAGCGATTATGGTTCCCGCACTGCAGTCACGGGGCACCTCCTGCAATATAGGAGTCATCTATGCTGAGGAGGAAACAGACGGGCTCGTCAGGCCAGAAAGGTGCCCCAGCGCCGTGTTCTCCAGAAAGGATACGTCGCACATCCGGAACGACCTTCTCACTTTCAAATCCCTACCGGTGGAATAGCGTTCTCACCCAAAAGTTGCAGCCCTGCATTTCAAACCAGAGCAGCCGTATCCTCATCCGTCTATGCAGGCCAAATTGTGAAAAATGTGCAGTTCAAGAGCCCTGAAGAAACCATCGAAACCCTTCGCTTAGCAACGGAGGCGGCGTGTTTAGGTGTGTGGGATCTGAACGTTGACTCCGGTGAGTTGCACTGGTCTGATCGCACTAAGGTGATGTTTGGAGTCAGCGCTTCGGGGCCTGTTACTTTGGCCGAGTTTTCGGAGCGCCTACACCCCGAGGACAAAGATCGGGTGCTCGCTGCTGTATACGGCGCTATGGACCCGCAAGGTCCAGGCGAGTACGACACTGAGTATCGTGTCATCAGGCCGAATCGAGAGGAGCGCTTCTTCTCCGCGAAGGGCAAAGCCTTTTTCGAGGGAATCGCAGGTGAGCGAAAGGCTACCCGCTTTGTCGGAACGCTCTTAGATCGCACCGATCAAATGTTGGCTCAGGCTGCATTGGTCCAGGCCGAAAAGCTTGCGGCGACAGGCCGACTGGCTGCCTCTATTGCGCACGAGATTAGCAATCCTCTTGAGGCAGTGACCAACCTCCTGTACCTACTGCGAGACGAGCCCGACGAAGAAGTCAGGCGTGTACACCTGCGCCAAGCGGAATCCGAGTTGGCCCGGGTATCCGAGATCGCCTCGAATACTCTGCGCTTCTATCGCGATCCGAGAGGCCCATCACGGGTGGGACTAAAACCCTTGATCGACTCCGTACTTGGTTTAGTTCAGGGACGCATCGTGATCCGGGGAATCGAACTGGAATATGTCTGTGCAGAAGACGCGGAAGTCAATACTTCTCAGGGCGAACTGAGGCAGGTAATCCTCAATCTGATTGGGAACGCTCTAGATGCTATGCCGGAGGGCGGTAAGCTCCGGGTCCATTGTCGCGCCTTCCCGAAAGCCGTTGGGGACAGGAAACCGGGCGTACGGCTTTGGATCGCCGATACAGGTTCGGGCATGTCCCCGGAAGTGCTTCAGCGTGCTTTTGAGCCTTTCTACACAACCAAGGGTAGCGCCGGAACGGGAATTGGGCTTTGGTTAAGCAAAGAGATTGTCAAGAAGCACGGCTTCAAGTTGTCCGTAAGGAGCAAGCCGCGGCGAGGGACCGTTTTCGGTCTCTACATGCCCA
>CAXTGN010000690.1:0-2886 GCA_964243455.1 uncultured Acidobacteriaceae bacterium | reverse complement strand
TGGTGAGCCCAAGAAACTGGTACGCACCGGGCAGCCCGACCGCGGCATCCTTGTCGCGGATCGTGAAGCGCAGGCTTGTGCTGCCGTTGAAGTCGTAACCGATGTTCGCGACCGACGTGGCGTTGTGGTACTCATCCCGCGGCAACGCATTGGAGGTGTCCTGCCGATCGAAGCCCGCGAAATAGTCCAGCTTGCGCAGCGTTCCCCCGGCCGTCACAGCGTTCTGGTAGGTGTGCAGATTGCCGGCGTCACCGGTGTAGTTCAGCACGGGCTTCAGCGTTGTGCCTCGCGGCGTGCTGATCGCAATGACACCAGCCCCAGCGTCTGTGCCGTACACGGCAGAATCGGGTCCACGGTAGATCTCCATGGTGCCTATGCCGGCGGCGCTGACGTTCCCAAAGTCGAAGGTTCCACCCACGTCTTCCGCAGGGACGCCGTCCACTACCACGAGGTTTGCAGTCGAATTCCCACCCCGCACGAACAGGGTGTTCACGCTGCCCATCTGGCCTGTCTGCGCGACAAATACGCCGGGACTCTGGCGAATCTCATCCGTCACCCCGAGCCGGGTGGCGAAGTTCGATCCGGGGATCACCGTGACCGGCGCCGTCAGCTGGGGCAATGGTGTGGGAATGGCGGTTGCCGCCACGGAGATCTGCTGTTGCACGGTGGTCGTCGACAGGACCACGTCCTGCAACACCACATCCGTCGTGCCCCCGTAGAAATCCTGCCCGATGCCGGGCAGCAATCCCCCAGCCGATCCAAGCAGCGTAAAACGGCCCGAATCACCCGAACGCAGTTCATAGGTGCCATCCGGATTCGCATAGGCAATCGAGATCACCTTGCCGGCCTCGACCAACTGCACGCGAGCCCCGCCCACGCCCTTACCCAGCGGGTCTGTCACGCGGCCACGCACCACAACGGCCATAGCGGGAAAGCAGCAACACATAGCCAGCCCCGCCGCGGTGAGAGCCTGGCGTGTTGGAAAGAAATGGCGACCGTGTTTGCGCCGGGCCGCAGGGAGCGGCCAGCCGGATGCAGCGCCATGTCGGCGCAGGGTGTCTAACATGAGATTCTCCTCCGCTCTCCCTCCGAGAGCGTGGCAGGCGTGCGCTTTGGAACCGGTCTCCTGACTTGCGCGATTTCAAGACCGGCCGCCTGGAGGCACACTCTTCCCGCGTACTCTTTGGAGTACCCAGTGAGGGTGCCGGACCGGTCTCACTTCCTCAACGGAAGTGCGCGCTTCACAGTTGCGGGGCAGTGGCGGAGTCTCACCGCGCTTCCCGAACACTCCTCAGCGGTAGCAGTTCTGGTCGACGCAACAGTTGGTTCGCTGCGTACAATTTTGCGAGGTTCCAGTGTACCGCGAGGCGAAAGACCTCCGTGGACCGGTCTACGGGGTCAGCAGCACTTTGCCTGTCGCGCGCCGGCCCTCCAGTTCACGATGCGCTTCGGCGACCTCGCTCAACGCAAAACGGTGCCCGATGCGCACCTTCAGCGCACCGCTGGCCACCCATCCGAGGATGTCGTCTGCCCGCCGTTCCAGCTCCGCCCGCGTCTGCACGTAGTCCTTCAGGGTAGGTCTTGTTACATACAGCGATCCCGTCGTGGAGAGCCGGATCAGATCGAACGGCGGCACCGCCCCGCTGGACGCGCCGTAGAGCGCCAGCAGTCCGCGAGGTCGTAGACACTGCCGCGAGTCCCCAAAGGACGTCTTGCCCTCCGAGTCATAGACCACCGGCTAGCCTCTGCCCTGAGTGTCCTCCTTGACCGCCTCGGCGAAGCTGGCCTGGGTGTAAAGAACGACCCGGTCCGCCCCAGCTTCACGGGAGAGTTCGGCTTTTTCCTCCGTTGAGACCGTCGTCAGCACCCGCGCTCCGAGTCGCTTCGCGATTTGGGTCAGCAGCAATCCCGTACCACCGGCACCCGCATGCACCAGAACGGTGTCCCCGGGCTGGATCGCATAGGTGGAGTGCGCGAGGTAATGCGCCGTGAGCCCCTGGGTCAGCACCGCTGCCGCCTGCTCAAAACTGATCGCCTCCGGCAGCTTCAGCAGATCGCTCGCGGGTGCCAGCGCAAATTCCGCATATGTCCCGCGCGTCCCGGTCCACGCCACACGGTCACCGATCTCAAAGCCCGAGACACCCTCACCCAATGCCTCCACCGTGCCTGCGGCCTCTTGCCCAGGAATGAACGGAAGCTCTGCCGGGTAGCGGCCTTCCCGCAGGTAGGTATCAATAAAGTTTACTCCCGAAGCCTGAACCCGTACCAGAACCTGCCCAACCCCGGGTTGCGGGACGGGCACATCCACGAGCTGGAGGACTTCCGGTCCGCCTGTCTTACCTATCTGTATTGCGCGCATGCGAGCTTAGAGGCGCCCCGCGGTGGCTAGGGATGGCGCCCCGCGGTGGCTGGGGAATGGCGCTGCGCGGTGGCTGGGGTCAGTGCTCATGGGCTGGCCACCAGCGAAAGCACATCACCAACGACAGTCACCACGAGGCGCTAACATCAAAGCCGCGACGCTCAGCGCCACCGACAGCCATCACGAAGCGTCAACGGCGAAGCCGCCACCGCGCAGCGCCGACCCTACCGGATCAGCGGCTCTTCGCTCGGTCGCATTCGCACCACCCGATCGATCGCATACGGCGAGCGCTGTCCCTGGGCAAAGAAGTGCCGCACCTGCAGCTCACCCAGCAGTCCTATGCCGATCAACTGGATGCCACCCAGAATCAGCACGGCTGCGATCGCAAACCATGGCCCGTGTTCCGCACCCACATTGCGGTGGGACAAAAGCTTATCCAGAAGCAGCCAAAGAGCGATGCCCCCACCCGACAACACGCCGAGCGAGCCAACGCCGCCGAACAGGTGGAGCGGCCGAGTCATATAGTT
>CAXTGN010000689.1:0-2891 GCA_964243455.1 uncultured Acidobacteriaceae bacterium | reverse complement strand
TTCATCGACTGCTTTGGACGGTCGAGGGCCTCCCGCTGTTGGCTGAGGCGGTTTCCCGGATGGGTGGCTCAGCTGCGGGCAGAATACAGAGATCCTTCGCTTCGCTCTGGATGACGGCCCTTTGGAGCGTCAATAGTATTTCGGGGAGGTATTTTGGAGGCGCGGGCCGGGATCGAACCGGCGCATAAAGGTTTTGCAGACCTCTCCCTTACCACTTGGGTACCGCGCCTTGAGCCCGGAGTCTGCTCCCGGCGCAGGATCGGCCGGAGGGGCTGACGTGCGCTTCATGGGTGGAAGAAGAGGGCGTTTGGAGCGGGAGACCGGGGTCGAACCGGCGACATCTTCCTTGGCAAGGAAGCACTCTACCACTGAGCTACTCCCGCCCTTCCACTTGAATGTAACAGAGGGGGCGGGCTTTGGGAAGAGCAGCCGGGGGAGCTCCGCGAGGCGAATGCGTTCTTTCAGGGGCAAGTCACCGTGTGTCGCGAACCTGCAAAAAGGATAGTTATTGCGTCGGTGATGCGTTGCCGTTCGCAAGCAAAAGACGTCGGCTGGTGACCTGAAAGTTCTTATTCCTGACGATCTGTGGCGTCAGCATGATCATCAGCTCCATGCTGTCCTTCTCGGTGCTTTGATTGGTGCTTTGGAAACCTGGGATCTCGCTCAAAAAGGGCAATCCAGTGAGTGCACGCAATTCCGAGGTGGTGACCTCGCTGGCCAGCATCGCCGTTTGACCGCGAGGGATGGTGATCGTCGAGGTGAGCTGGCGGCTGTTCAGGATGGGCAGGGTATTGATGCTCCCGGAGCCAAGTGCCTCCAGCTTGAAGTCGAGCTTGACCGTGACTTCTCCGGTGGGGAGGATCTGCGGCGTCGCCTTCAACGTGAGGCCTAAATCCTCATACTGAATCTGGGGCACGGAAACGGCACTGGAGCCGAGATATTGTGACAGGAGGGAGCTGACGCTGGTGCCATTGATCGAAAGCCCCGCCACGGCGGAACTGACGCTGCTGGATGCGTTGGAGCTGTAAATGCCAGTCTCAATCGGGTAACGCGTCCCGGCGCGGAATTGACCGTCCTGCTTGTCGCCGACGCGCAGCTGCACCGTGTCAAGGATCCGGACGTCTGACGAGGTCAGCGCTCCATTGAGCGTGGTGCTTGAACCGAGAAAAACGCCCGCGAGCGGAAGGCCGCCATAGTGCCCGAAGACCCCAAGCAGACCTGTGAATTGCGAGCTGCTAACCGTACCCGAAGCCAGAAGGAACTCCAACTCAGTGAGTGCGTCCGTGTAGGTATTGCCCGTGAGCGTAATGAGGTTGTTTGCGACTGCCTGCGAAATCAGTGACTGATTGGCGTTGATCAAATTTTGAGCCGTAGCTGCAACCGGAAAGGCCCCGATTGACGACGGCAGCTGTGCGCCGACATTGACGATCCGGCTTTTGTCGACCTCATACAAAGTGAGGTCGAGGAGGACATCGGAGCCACCGTCGATCAGGTCGGCAAAAGTGGCGTTCACGTGCGTCAGAGAATCTTCATCGCCACGCAGAACCAGGGAGCCAGCACCCGCAACCGCGTTTACCACGCGCAGGTTAAAGACATTTCTGGCCAGGTTGGCGTACTCCGTCATGTCCGCCGCGCTCGTGCCGGGCATCATCAACGTCTCCTCGAGCAGCGGCATGTACTGAGCGCGGTTGTCCGGGGTATCCGCTGAAAACAGCAGTTCTTTGGGCTGCATGGGCGCACTGAACGTGTGTGTAAGCGTTTGTACGGTGCGCAGCGCCTGGGCAAAATCGGCGTCGTCCATGTCGAAGCGCAGGGTCGGCCCGGAGTTGATCGAGTTCACAACCGTGGCTCGGATCCCGTACGCCTGGCAGACCTGGAGGAGGAGGTCGTGGGCATTCGCATGGAGGTGGAAGCTGTGCCTTCCCGCATCCGGGGAGAGCCGCACCGGTCCCTCCAGACTGAGAGCGTCCGCCGTGCGGGAAGCCACACCCGGCCCCTCCTCAGAGCTCAGGGAGGGTGCCGTGGCAAGTGCGCCGTCGGGTGAGAAATGCTGCAACACAACGGCGTTCTGCGGATCAATTGCGCGAGCTTCGACCAGCAGGTGGTCAGCTTCCGCTGTGCGACCGAGGAGCCGCGCCTCCGCAGCCCGCTGAACAAGGTCCGTGAGCCGGTGCTCACGCGTCACGGCGAGCGCCAGGGTATAGTCCCGGTTGCGAGGGTTCAGCCGGTTTGCCCGCGCAAACTGCTGCTCAGCCTCGGTCAGGTCCCCGCGATCCAGGGCGCGTGCACCCTTCAGGTAGGCATCATCCGCCTCCCGCAACTGGTGGGGTGAAAGGTCTGACTGTGTCTGGGCGGGTCGGGACGGGACGCGGAGGGGAGCATCGGTCCCAGCCGGGGAGGCTGCGTTCTGCCCGTAAAGAGGGGACATGACCAGCGCAAGCACAGTGACGGCTGCCGCTCGTACAGGCGATTTCGGATGCTGCTGGAAGCAAGCGGTCACGTCTCCCGTTCGGGATTTTCCGGACAGGTACCACCCCCGGCCGGAAAAGCACCGGAACGGGCGAGAACAGGAGGAGCGTAGGCGGCTCGATCGGGAGAACATCGCTGTAGGCTTGGACGAAGGGAACGCCCTAACGTCCGGTTCCGGTCTGAACGATATGCAGCTCCGGACGACTCGGGCGGACCGAGCGGGGTGGTCGGCGCATACCGCGGCGGATCTGGGCGGAGTCCATCCCGAGTTCGGTAAGTGTGCGGCTGAGCGTGTTGCGGTGCATGCCGAGTTCTTCGGCGGCCTTGCACTGGTTTCCGCGATGACGGGCCAGAACCTCAAGGATGAAACGCTTTTTGAACTCGCGCACCGCGTCGGTATAGGTCATACCGGAGGCGTGCAT
>CAXTGN010000688.1:0-2893 GCA_964243455.1 uncultured Acidobacteriaceae bacterium | reverse complement strand
GCCGTGGCGCACGCGGCCGGTGTGGCGTTCCATACGGATGCCGTCCAGGCCTGTGGCTCCCTGCCGATTTCCGTTCCGGAGCTCGGGGCGGATGCGCTTTCGCTTTCCGGGCATAAGCTGGGTGCGCCCAAGGGGGTGGGTGTGCTGTACCTGCGCTCGCGCGTCCTCGCGGAGCCGATTGTTCACGGCGGCGGGCAGGAGCGGAACCGGCGATCCGGGACCGAGAATGTGGCCGGAGCGGTCGCCTTTGCCACGGCGCTGGAGCTGACTGCGCAGGAGCTGCCCGCGCGCGTGCCCCAGCTGACGGCTCTGCGCGACCGACTCATTCGGGGCGTTCTGGACACAGTTCCCGGCGCGTTACTTACTGGGCACCCCACCGAGCGCCTGCCCAATAACGCCAGCTTCTGCTTTCCGCGGACCTCGGGCGAGGCCGTGCTGCTGCAGCTGGAGGAACGGGGGATCCTGTGCTCGAGCGGCTCCGCCTGCGCGGCCGGGTCGGATGAGCCGTCGCATGTGCTCACCGCCATGGGCTACGGGCGCGAGATCGCCCAGACGGCGGTCCGATTCACCCTTACGCACGACACTACAGGCGAGCAGATCGAGGAGACCGTTGCTCAAACCCGCGGAGCTGTCGAGGCGGTCCTTTCACTGGGCTCATCCAGCTGAAGGAAGCGCCGCTGGAGCAGGGCACGCCGCCCACAGGACGCGGCGGTAGACTAAGTTCTGCCCGATGGCTTACCAAGTTCTCGCTCGCAAGTACCGTCCCCTTCGCTTTGCCGACGTTGTCGGGCAGGACCACGTCACCCGTACGCTGCTCAATGCGCTGGCGCAGGATCGGATCGCGCACGGCTACATCTTTTCGGGCCACCGCGGTATTGGAAAGACGACGATCGCCCGGATCCTGGCATCGGCGCTCAATTGCCAGAATACGATCGGCTCCGAGGTTCGCCCGACGCCCGAGCCGTGCCTGCAATGCGCGTCCTGCCTGGAGATCCGGCAAGGGAATGCGGTGGACGTGCTGGAGATCGACGCGGCGACCAACCGCGGGATCGATGAGATCCGGGAGTTGCGGGATGCGGCGCGCTACCGGCCAGCGCGCGACCGGTTCAAGATCATCATCCTGGATGAGGCGCACCAGATCACCGATGCGGCCTTTAATGCCCTGCTGAAGACGCTGGAGGAGCCGCCCGAGCACATCGTCTTCATGATGGCGACGACGCAGCCTGAGGACATCCCGCAGACGATTCGGTCACGGTGCCAGCACTTCAGCTTCCATGCGGTGAAGCTCGACGACATTGTCGGGCAGCTGCGGAAGATCTCTGTGGACGAGGGTATCTCGGTTGAGGATGCGACGCTCGGTTTGCTGGCCGAGGCAGGCGATGGGTCGATGCGGGATGCGCTGTCCATCATGGACCAGGCGATCGCTTCGGCGCCGCAGCTTCCAGACGGGCGCCCCCACATTGAGCTTGAAGAGGTACGCGAGCTCATGGGCGCGGTTTCGAACGTGGTCTTCGAAGATGTGCTGAGCGCGGTGCATGCGAACGACTCGGCGGCGGTGCTCTCTACCGTGGGTCATCTGCTGGACCTGGGCAACGGACCCCAGCAGATCGCACGGCAGTTTACGCGGTTCCTGCGCAACTGCATCGTGGCGAAGATCACGGCGCTCGATGCGGAGGCCGACGCCACCGGTCTGGCCGCGGAGCTGCTGCAGATCTCCACGGAGGAGCGCCGCCGTGCCGCACGAGCCGCGCAGAACTTCTCCGAGGAGGAGCTTTCGCGCTTTCTTGCCATCGTTCTTCGCACCTTTGACGACCTTGGCTACCGGCAGGAACAGCGTCTGCACCTTGAGCTGGGGCTGCTGAAGCTGGTTCACGTACAGCGGCTTGTGCCAGTGGAAGAGATTCTTTCCCAGCTCGGTGCCGCGCCTTCGCCGAAGACGCAGAAGTCGCCAGCGGCGACCCCGCGAGCTGCTTCAACAACTTCACCAGCAGCCAGGACTGTAGCCCCAAGAGCGACTGCGCCCCTGACCGCGCCTGCTCCCCAGCTCAGGCCGGCACCCGTCCCTGCTGCCATGCCGCCCACGGGCGAACGAGGTCGTGGCGTTTCCGAGGTTTCGGGGGAGGCTCCTCCGCCCACGGGAACGCCTTCTTACGAGGCCTCAGAGGATAGTCCGGCTGATCTTCGGGGCGGAACGGAACCGGGAGCCGTGGCGAACGAGCCGCCTGTTTTCTCGGTAGCGACCCAGGCAGCCGAAGTCGCACCATCGCCCGTCGGGGTAGTTCCCGCCCCTATGCCGGCACCAGCTGCTCATACCTCAGCTGTGCTGGAGCCACCCAGCGACATGGCCGCAACGCCGGTCTCCACGGAGGACGCGAGTGCGCTGCAGACGGCCGTTGTGAGGGCGCTTCTGAGCACCAAGGGGCAGACCTCCGCGGCGGAGCAGCTGGAGGATGCCGCCTGGATGCTTCGCGACGGCACGCTGGAAATTCAGACCACGCTTTCCAAGACGATGCTTCCGGTGCTCCTGAACGCAGAGGCTGACCGCGTCATCAGGGCGACGCTCCGTGATCTGCATCCCGCGCCGCTCCAGGTGAAGTTGCTGCCTGGTGCAGCGACAAATGGCAGTGGCAAAGCCAGCAAGCCCCGTGCCGCCGCGGCAGGCAGCGCGGCGGAACTGGCCGAGAAACATCCCCTTGTGCAGGAAGCCAAGCGCCTGTTTGCGGCCGAGGTGTCCAATGTGATCGACCTTCGAAAGGATTAGGGTTCTAAGTTGCAAGTTGTACGTTTCACGTGGGGTATGCGCAATCCGAGCGCCTCGAACACGAGCCCGACCAAGCATCACTTAACCTACTGTGACCAAGGAGCCTCATGGACCTCTCTCAAATGCAGGAGA
>CAXTGN010000687.1:0-2896 GCA_964243455.1 uncultured Acidobacteriaceae bacterium | reverse complement strand
CTCGCCTCGTTGCCCTCATGCCACACCCGTTGCGTCGCTTTCGCGTAGTCCTCGGGCTTGGCCTCGAAGATGTTCGGCACAAAACGCTGCGGGTTGCGGTCGTACAGCGGGAACAGCGTCGACTGCACCTGCACCATGATCCGGTGTCCGGGCTCAAAGGTGTGGTTCACCATCGGCAGCGCAAACGTGTAAAGCAACGGTTCGTTCGCCTTGATGGCCTGCGGATGCTCAAAGCTCGTGCGATACCGTCCGCGGAAGATGTCCGTGGCAATCGGCAGCTCATAGCCGCTCATGTCCGTCGGCGGCGCCACGCGATCCGGCTGCACGTCAATAATCTTTACCACCCAGTCCGAATCCGTTCCGCTTGTTGACGCCATCAGGTGCACCACCGGTTCGCCGGAAAGCTTCATCGGCTCCTTCAGGGGCTCGGTCTCATAGGTCAGCACGTCTGGCCGCCCATCCACAACTCGCTGATCCGTCACCAGCCACGTCCGCCAGCCCATTGAGTCGGCCGCATCCACTGGCCGTGGACGGTACGGCACCGGCTTCATCGGGTCCGATACGTACTCGTCGAACTTCTCGCCCTTGCCTTCCGCTCCGGGCTTGTCGAACGACAGCTTTCCGCCCGCGGTCAGATACAGCGGTTTGGACGGTACGGGGCACCCCTGCTCACAGCTCGCCGGAAAGACGGCCGGTCTATCCCAGTGATCCGCACCGGTGTCATAGATGAAGGCGGCCGGGGTCTCGGCCTTGGGCGCGCCCTCCTTCAGGTACTGGTTAAAGAACGGCAGCAGCACATCGCGACGCCACTGCAGCGTGGTATCGCTCGCCCACATCAGCGACCCCAGCGCGCGGCCTTCGCGGTTGACCTGCGAGTGGAACCACGGGCCCATCACCAGCATATTCATTGAGTCCGGCGTACCCTTCGCCTTCAGCGCCCGATAGCTGTGAATTGCGCCCCACATGTCCTCCTGGTCCCACAAACCCTGCTCCCACATCGTGGGCACGGCCAGCGGCTTGGCGGCCATCAGCTTGTCCAGCGCCTGGCTCTGCCAGTAGCCGTCATACGCCGGATGCTCCACCATCACGCGCCAGAACGGCAGCTGATCCATGCCTTCGGCCTTGGCGAAGTCCTCGGCCGACCCGGCCCGCAAAAAGTTCGTGTAGTCGTCCTTGCCCTCACGCGCCACATGCACGCCTTCGCCGCGGTTGGTGGTCTGCCCCAGCACGTAGTCGATGTTGGGCTGCCGGAACGCGCCGTAGTGGAACCAATCGTCGCCCATCCAGCCGTCCACCATCGGGCTCTCCGGTGCGGCCACCTTCAGCGCCGGATGTGGGTTCAGCTCCGCCATCACCACGGTGAAGCCCTCATAGCTTGACCCGATCATGCCCACGCGCCCGTTCGACTCCGGCACGTTCTTCACCAGCCAGTCGATCGTGTCGTAGGCATCGGTCGTATCGTCCGCGCCGCTCGGGTTGTACCCCGAGTTCACCGGCGGCGGCGTCATCAGGTACACGCCCTGCGATCCATACTTGCCCCTTACATCCTGGTACACCCGGATGTAACCCGCCTCCACAAACACCTCGTCGCTCAGCGGCAACGCCTCCTTCATCCGTCCGGCCTTGGACCGCGCGGCACGGGTAGCGGCGTCATAGGGCGTGCGCGTGAGCAGAATCGGCGCTCTCTTGGAGTCCTTGGGCACGCAGATTACCGTGTACAGCCTGGTCCCATCGCGCATGGGGATCATGACCACACGCTTCTGGTAGTCGCTCTCCATCGTCGGCGCCTTGAAGTTCGGCGTCAGATCGTCGGCCGGCAGTTTCGCCTGTTGTGCCAGCCCGCAAACCGCGAACATTCCCATCCAACCTGCCAGGACCACAGCACGATGCACCTTACGCATAAACCTCCAGCCAGAGGCCCGGATGCGGCCTCGGCGATCCCACAAGGATGTGTTTGGCTCAGCCTACCACCGGATTGACAGCTCACCATGCCGGGTGCCTCACCGATAAGCTCTCACCGAATATTCGCGAACTCAACACGTGCCCTTGCCCCTCGGGCTCCGTGCGTTTATCGTTGTTACAGAACGGCTCGTGAACGACCTGGTTGCAGCTCGCATGGAGGTTCCCGTGTCGTCTGTCGCCACCCTGCCCGCCCCAACAGCGCCCATTCCCGCGTCCCCGGCTCCCAGAGCCCCCAAACAGCTGCCCGGCGTCGCCCTCGACCAGTACACCGGCGACCCCAACTTCATGGCCTCGCTGGCACGCGGTCTGGTGGTCATCCAGGCGTTTACGCCGCAGATGCCGCAGATGACCATCTCGCAGCTCAGTCTGCGCACCGGTCTTTCGCGTGCCGCCGTCCGCCGCTGCCTGTACACGCTCTGCAAGCTAGGTTTTGCTGGCGCGGATGAAGCTCAGCGCTACTCCCTGCGCCCCAAGATGCTCACCCTGGCCAACACCTACACGGCTTCCAGCACCCTGGCCAACGCCGCGCAGCCCATCCTGGAGCGCATGTCGTCCGTCCACCACGAGAGCTTCTCGGTGGCCACCCTCGACGGCGACGACATCGTCTACATCGCCCGCTCCACCGTGAACCGGGTCATGTCCGTCGATCTCCATATCGGCTCGCGCCTGCCCGCGTTCTGCACCAGCATGGGCCGCGTTCTGCTCGCCTACCTGCCGCAGGACCAGCTCGAAGCCTACATGTCCCGCATGGTGATGACGCCGTACACGCCGCGCACCATCAACTCCGTAGAAAAGCTTCGCCTCGCTCTGCGCAACGTGCGCCGCAACGGCTACGCCCTCTGCGATCAGGAGTTCGAGGTCGGCCTCCGCTCGCTCGCCGTCCCCGTCACCGCCCCGACCGGCCGCGTGGTGGCCACCGTTAACCTCTCCGGAC
>CAXTGN010000686.1:1819-2902 GCA_964243455.1 uncultured Acidobacteriaceae bacterium | reverse complement strand
CATGATGACCTATGGCTCAAAGAAGTGGCGCGAGTGGGTGCTCGAAGAGGACGAGGCGCGTCCGTTTGTGCAGCGATCGGTGGAGGCCGGCATTAATTTTTTCGATACCGCTGACATGTACTCGGTCGGTGAAAGCGAGGTGGTCACCGGAAAGCTGCTACGCGAGTTCCTGCCCAACCGCGACGAGCTGGTACTCGCGACCAAGGTGTACAACCCGATGAGCGACAAGCCCAACGATCGAGGGCTTTCTCGCAAACACATCATGGCATCGATTGATGCGAGCCTGAAGCGGCTCGGCGTCGAGTATGTGGATCTGTACCAGACGCACCGCTTTGACAAGGACACGCCCATCGAGGAGACCTGCGAGGCCCTCAATGACGTTGTCAAGGCTGGCAAGGTCCTCTACATCGGCGCCTCCAGCATGTACGCCTGGCAGTTCCTGAAGATGCTGAACTTCCAAAAGCAAAATGGCCTGGCACGCTTTGAAACCATGCAGAACCACTACAACCTGGTCTACCGCGAAGAAGAACGCGAGATGATTCCGCTGTGCCTCGATCAGGGCGTCGGCTGCATTCCGTGGAGTCCGTTGGCGCGTGGTTTCCTGACCGGCACCCGCAAGCGTGGCGACGGCAAAAGCGAAACCACCCGCGCCCGCACGGACGACTTTGGCCACGGCCTGTACTACCGCGACACCGATTGGGACGTGGTCGATCGTGTGCTTGAGATCGCCGCCGCCCGCTCGGTTAAGCCGGCGCAGGTGGCCTTGGCGTGGGTGATGGCCAAGCCCGGCATCAGCTCTCCGATCATCGGCGCGAGCAAGATGTACCAGCTTGATGAGGCCTTGGGCGCCCTGGATCTGACGCTGACGGAGGACGAGATCAAGCGGCTGGAGGAGCCGTACGAGCCGCACCCGATTCTCGGCCACAGCTACTGACATTGCGAATCGGGCTGTCGATGATTTCGCAAATGGCGCACTGGCGACCCCACAAGCAACGTGCCGTCCCACTTTCAAGGGAGTGACCGGGACGCGTGTACGGCCATAGGCTCAGGATCAGTCAAGAGACAAAAGGCCCCGGCAACCAC
>CAXTGN010000686.1:1275-1809 GCA_964243455.1 uncultured Acidobacteriaceae bacterium | reverse complement strand
CAAGATGTACCAGCTGGACGAGGCACTCGGGGCGCTCGACGTGAGGCTTACGGAGGAGGAGATTCAGCGGCTGGAGGAGCCGTATGAGGCGCATGCGGTGCTGGGGCACAGCTACTAGGCATAGTCGTTCCGTCGGACGGGCGACGGCGAAGGGCAGACCGTAAGGAGCGCAGGATCCCACCTCCATGGGAGTGACCGGGAGCGGCGGGCGACCGTAGAGTACAGGCAGTCGAGAGGCCAACTGGTACACGGCAACCACCGTGATCAAAATTGGGCTCAAGATTTTCGTGTCCTGGCCGATACCTCTGGTATGCGACCTTGTCTCTGGTGCCCTTACCGCAGGACGTTTGCTTGCCGCTGAGCATTTTTGCAAGCCCAAGTTGTCTTCGGCTTTCCACGTCCATCCGGACGGCGCGTTCCTGTGCCGCCGGGTGGGCAACCTTTCTTCTGTTCTGGCTCGCGCTCACCGTCCTGAGCGGCGCAGCGGCTTTCGCGCAATCTCCACAGCAAACCAGCTCCCTGGGTAATGCGGCA
>CAXTGN010000686.1:920-1265 GCA_964243455.1 uncultured Acidobacteriaceae bacterium | reverse complement strand
GCAAGCCCGTGTTGTCTTCGGCTCTTTGCGCCCATCCGAGTGGCACTTCGGTGTGCCTCCGGGTGGGTCCTCTTTGCGTTGCTGGGCTGTGGGTTGGGTTTTGTGCACTGCCCGGCGGTCCTGGCGCAGAGCGCGGGAACGACGGCTGGGCATGCCGGAACCGGGGCTGTGCTGGGAGATGCGGCCGCAGCCCGTGCCCAGGCACAACGGTTTCTGGCCGGGCGGTCGGTTGCTTTAGGGAACGGCGCTGTGAGGGGCGGGGCGGCCCAGGCACTGCAACGAGCGCGGGCGCAGCATGCCGCCCTTGTGCAGGCGCGGAACGCGCATCGCGCCGTGAGCCTCGCG
>CAXTGN010000686.1:662-910 GCA_964243455.1 uncultured Acidobacteriaceae bacterium | reverse complement strand
TGGTGACCTCGATGGCGTACGGGGCGATCTCCGGGCGTATCACCGCGATTGCCGTCGATCCCAACGATCCGACCGGCAACACGGTCTGGCTCGGGACTACCGGCGGCGGCGTGTGGAAGAGCGTAAACGCTGCGGGTCCGCTGGCCGAGGCCAGCTTTGCGCCGCTTACGGATAACCTCCCGGTCTTCTCAGCCAATGAAGGCGCGACAACTGTCCCCTCGCTTTCGATCGGCGCGGTCGCGGTACAA
>CAXTGN010000686.1:0-652 GCA_964243455.1 uncultured Acidobacteriaceae bacterium | reverse complement strand
GACTCCTACTACGGCGAAGGCATCCTGCGTGCCGCGGATGGCGGCCAGCCCTGGACGCTGATCGTCGCCTCACATGACGGGATTACGGGAAATCACATCCTTACCGGGCTGGCGACGGCCGGCTTTGCCTGGAGCACCGCGAATCCGTTACTAGCAGTCGCGGCCATGACGACGTCAGGTGAAGGGGCGGTAGTGGGCGCGAATTCGTTGGGTGCTGCCCCAGGTTTGTACTTCACCACCGACGCCGGTCTTACGTGGCAGATGGCGACGGTAAAGGACGGAAATCAGATAGTTCAAACGCCGCAGCCCCAGGGGTTACTGCAGGGCGGGAACAATGCGACGGCAGTGGTTTGGGATGCGCAACAGGGATTGTTTCTAGCTGCCCTGAGCGCGCACGGGTACTACAGCTCTCCGGATGGGCAGACGTGGACGCGCGTGGCGACGCAGCCGGGCACGGGGCTGACTACGGCGAAGTGTCAGGTCGGGCTGAACGGCTCCGGCAGTTCTGCCTGCCCGATCTTTCGTGGCGCTTTGGCCGTGCAGGCGGCGACCGGCGATGTGTATGCCCTGACCGTCGATGGGAACAACATCGACCAGGGACTCTGGCAGGCCCTGTGCAACGCCGGCTCCAACGGCCATTGCGCGGGAGGCG
>CAXTGN010000685.1:326-2903 GCA_964243455.1 uncultured Acidobacteriaceae bacterium | reverse complement strand
GTGCGGGCAGCACCTACGTGACGGGCAGCGCATCGGGCTTGGACACCATCGTCGGCACTTCTGGCTCTCTGAGCGTCATGGCCGTGCGAGGCGACGCGGTATTCGGAGGCTCGGCCACCACCGCAGTCACCGGAAGCCTGCAAGGCGCGGATTCCATCATCGGTGGTGCCGGCGCGCTCAGCGTGTCCGGCCGCGGCGGCAACATGCTGGTCGTCGGCAGCACGACGAGCTCGAACATCTTCACCGGCGATGGCGCGAGCCTGATCTTTACGGTCGACCAGCGTCACGGGCGGCTCAGGCGGGATGCAGGTCGTGTTGGAGTCCGGCGGCGGCACCTTCCTGGAGGGATCGGGTCCGGCCCTCTACGACGTGATCAGGGGCGCAGCCGGCGGAACCGACGTGATCAGCGGGTTCAAGGTGAACACCGACACGATCGATCTCTTCGGCTACGGGGCGACCGGCTACACGCTGGCGACCAGTGGCGGGTCGACGACGATTAACGTGTCGGACGGGACGAGGATCGAGCTGCTTGGGGTCACGAACCCGGGGCACAGCATCGTCGGCTGATTGGGGTCGGCTTCTACTTCCGCAACTGCTTGGCTTGCTCGCGTAGACTCGCAATGGCTCGAATGCCGATGAGGCAGGTGACAAGGCAGATGAAGGCGAAGAGCGCGTAGCCCACGTCATACGGGATAGGGCTAAACCCTGTTCCGTACCACCTCTGCTGCACTTGGCTCGTGATGGTCCATGCGCCAAGGACGGCTGCGCAGATTGCGGCGACGTCGAGCCACGTGACCTTCCTTGGCGATAAGAGAACCTGCAGTCGTGACATCGGCCGGTCTCCATCCATGTCAGCTACCTGCTGCACGGTCTAGCATGAGTAACGCCAAGCCTCCAGCGGCCGAAGACCTGCTCTACAGGCAGGTTTTGAAATCAATCAACCAATTCAGATGGACGTGATCAACGACAGGAAGTCACCGATTGCGCGGGAGCGACCTAACCTAGTGAATCGAGTGCCCGCTTCCCGGGCTGTGATCGTGTATGGCCGTAGGTGCTTCCTCGATAACGTCACTGGGTTCATCTGACTTGGCGAATGCCGACCTCTCCATTGCTGTCCCCGGGCGTGTTGGCCAAGAGATCCGGCGCCACTCCGTTCGTGCACCGGCCACGAACGCTTCACACGCCAGCCGTGCCTGCGCAGCGGGATCGGCGGCTTGTACAATAGCATCCCGGACGAGAACCTCTTGCTCACCTAACGCAAGCATGAACGCCGCAGATCCGGCTCCCGCGAGTGCGCGGGCAAACTGGACCCCAGCCGCGAAGGCGGTGTCATCATCTTCGGGCTGAAGCATCACCGTCAAATCCGACATGCTGCTCACGTGTTTTTCTCCTTTACCAACACGCCTCTGCCGCGTCCGTCATGGATGAGTTCGATCCCACCGGCTTCCAGAGCCTCACGAACCGCTCTTTCATTGGACGGGATCATAGGCACCGGGCCGCTGGCCTTCTCCGCTCGCAGGATGGTCGAGAGGTTCACGCCGGCACGTGCGGCCAGGTCGACTGCGCGCCACCTCAGGATCGCCCTTGCACCCCTCAACTGCTCACAGGTCAGCATCTGGTCATTGCGTCTGCCATATCGTCATTGACGTGCATTATGATAGTGCATCATAATGTGGCAGATGCAATACAAAACCGCAAGCTTACCCGCTGCTGGACCGAGCGCCCGCAGCACGGCGATCAAGACCACTGCCCGAACAACAGATCTGTTAACGGCCTACGCCCACACTCCAGATGACGCCGGTTGGGTATATGGCGGCACAGGATCATGCCGCGTCACCAGCCAGAACGCGATCATGGCAAATGGAAACTAACCGGAAACGCGTTTCGACATGGTTTCGGCCATCTTTCTCCACCCTTCTGCAAGGCGGTTGGCATGGCAGTAGAAATCTACAACTTCAGCCTGCGGCGCGACGTGTCTGGAGATTATGTCGGCGAGTTGACTGACGATTGGGGGTGGGTCATCGCGCTGCATGCCAAGGTCGTGGAACGAGATGGCGTGAAGGTGTTCGAGGGGACCGGTAAGCTTAGCCCTCATACGCCAAGAGGCGAGTGACCGGACTCAACCTCTTAGAGTTCGCCTAGCGCTCCGTCTCATGGCTTCCAATCACTGAGAGCCTTATCTATACTGGCAAGATGCGTGATGAAGTGAACAGTCTCCCGTGTTCTCACCCGAACGCTAGCCGCCTGATCAGGCGGTTTTTTCATGTGCAAGACAATGCGGCTGAGAAGTTCGCAATCGTGCGAACAGAACACAGGACCGATGGATGGCTTGGACGAGCGTGATGCCTTATGGCGGTTGGAGGCAGGAGGCCCGAAAGGCCGCGCCCGCCGTGTCGGTCGGCGTAGTGCGAGCGGCTTCCCGCGACAGCGCTCTCATGTTCCTGTCGATCATGGTGAGGCCGGCGAACATGAACGATGACTTGTCGTGGTGGAGCGTCGGGCAAAAGGTCGCTGTTCAGCAAGGCATCGACGAGGATGCCGGCAAGCTCCGCATCTGCCTGGAAGGGCCTCATGGTC
>CAXTGN010000685.1:0-316 GCA_964243455.1 uncultured Acidobacteriaceae bacterium | reverse complement strand
GAGTAAATCCAAAGCAGCGTCCGCAGGCTCAGGCGGCCTACTCCGTGGAAGGTAGCGCTTTGGTCGTTGTCCTGCCCGAGATCATGCTTCAGCTTGCAGCCTGACGAGCACGACTACCCAGGCAAATAGCGCGAGCTGCTGTCGTTCGGTCGCGCGTGAGCATAGCGACTGGTCGTCGCCAAGCTTGCGTGCCCGACGGTCGCTTGCACGAGATGCGCTGGTGCATTCCGGTCAAGCGCATGACTGACGTGAGCGTGGCGCAGCCAGTGCGCGGATACAGCTTCCGACAGGCCGGCACGTGCGGCCGCGATCTTAA
>CAXTGN010000684.1:1204-2927 GCA_964243455.1 uncultured Acidobacteriaceae bacterium | reverse complement strand
CTTGACGCGGTCTCCAGCAGGATTGGGTTCGCGTTCAATTTGCATGTTGAAGTCGATCGCGCTCATGATGCCGTCACCGAATTCCTCATTGATCAACTCCTTCCAGGTCATGCCGTAGTTCTGCACGAGCTCATAGAAGCGGTAGATCAGCGGGTCGGTAGGCGGCATGATCGAGGTTTCGCCACGGTTGGGCGGGACGGTCAGAAGGACAGCATCGCCGGGCTCCAGCTCAAGCAGACCGACAGCTTTCTCGGCCTCCTCCCTGGTCAGCGGAAACTGGCCAAGCAGGGCGGCGGTATAGATGATTGGCGAACTGCTGCCGAGCACTTCCGCGATTGTCTTCCAGGTAAGGCCAAGGCGAAGCTTGGCCGAAAGAATGCGTTCCGTCAGGGCAGTGCGAGCGTGGGACATAGCCAAGGATCGCCGCAGGACGGAGCCGGGCGCAACCCTTGTGTTGCTGCTACTGGCCTAGAATCGCCACGCCCGCCAGCTCCTGCGAATGTGCGATGCGTTCCTTCCACTCCGCCGGCCCGGTTGTGTGCACGCTCGTGCCATGCGTATCGACCGCCACCGTGACGGGCATGTCGACGACGTCGAACTCGTAGATGGCCTCCATGCCGAGATCCTCGAAGGCCAGCAGCCGCGAGTGCCGGATGGCTTTGGAGACGAGGTAGGCCGCGCCGCCGATGGCGATCAGGTACACGGCCCGGTTGTCGCGGATGGCGTCGATGGCCGCGACGCCGCGCTCGGCCTTGCCGACCATGCCGAGCAGGCCGGTGGCTTCGAGCATCTGGCGCGTGAACTTGTCCATGCGGGTGGCGGTGGTGGGGCCTGCCGGGCCGACGGCCTCGCCGTGCACGGGGTCGACCGGGCCGACGTAGTAGATCAGCTTGTTCGTGAAGTCGACGGGCAGCATCTCGCCACGGCTCAGCATGTCTGTCATGCGCTTATGGGCGGCATCTCGACCGGTGAGCAGTTTGCCCGTGAGGAGAAGCACGTCACCAGGCTTCCAGCTCTTTGTTTCCTCATGCGTGAGCGCGTCGAGGTTCACGCGCTTTGCGCCGTGTGCGGCAGGGTCGTAGGTGAGCTTGGGCCAGCTCTCGAGGTTCGGGGGATCCAGATAGACCGGGCCGGAGCCGTGCAGAACAAAATGCGCGTGACGCGTGGCAGCACAGTTGGGGATCATGGCGACTGGCAAATTCGCGGCATGCGTCGGCCAGTCCTGAATTTTCACGTCCAGAACCGTGGTAAGGCCACCGAGACCCTGAGCGCCGATGCCCAGGGCGTTGATCTTGTCATGCAGCTCAATGCGCAGCTTCTCGATGTTTGTGCGCGGCCCGCGGGCCTTCAGTTCGGGCATATCGATGGGGTCCATGAGCGATTGCTTGGCGAGCAACATCGCCTTCTCCGCCGTTCCGCCGATGCCGATGCCGAGCATGCCCGGCGGGCACCAGCCGGCACCCATTGCCGGAATGGTCTTCAGCACCCAGTCCACCACCGAATCCGAGGGGTTCAGCATGACGAACTTCGATTTGGCTTCGCTGCCGCCGCCCTTGGCCGCGACGGTAACGTCGACGCTTTGACCCGGAACAAGGGAGACCTCGACGACGCACGGGGTGTTGTCCCTGGTGTTTTTTCGGCCAAACGCCGGGTCAGCCAGAATGCTGCCCCGCAATTTATTGTCCGGATCCAGCCACGCCTCGCGAACGCCCTGGTCGCAGAT
>CAXTGN010000684.1:0-1194 GCA_964243455.1 uncultured Acidobacteriaceae bacterium | reverse complement strand
TCATCGTGGCAGGGGCGTTGCCTTTCTGCAGATGACATTCGAGGCCGAACTTGATAAAGATTGTGACGATGCCTGTGTCCTGGCAGATAGGGCGATGACCTTCGGCGCACATGCGCGAGTTCACCAGAATCTGTTTCATCGCATCTTTGGCCGCAGGAGACCGTTCGATCTCATAGGCTTTTGCAAGATTTGTGATGTAGTCGACTGGATGGTAGAAGCTGATGTACTGAAGAGCGGCCCGAATGCTCTCGATCAGATCGTCTTGCAGAATGATGACCATGTGTAGCGTGCCCCAAAGCTCTATTTTAGTCCGGGGAGAGTCGGGTTACTCCGGTTCAGGTTCGTCGTCCAGGACGCGAAAGACCTCAGCCAGTGGTACCTCAACCGGCGTTCCCGCCAACTGTAACGAACCCTCCCGCACGGTGGTCATCGTGCCTCCTGGGCGAAGAACGAGCACATCGCGCTTGACCGGATCGAAGACCCACGCCACAGGAACGCCCATCGCGAAGTAATCGTCGCATCGTGCGCGGATGCGGCCCAGACGGTCCTCGGGAGAAAGCACCTCGATGCAGAGCAGGGGAGGTGCGGTGATGATTGGCGTCCGCTTCCAGTCAGCAGACATAACGCACAGGTCAGGTACACGGAATCGCGTTCGTGCTACCTGAACGCGTTGCTCGACAAAGGTCTTTACCCGCCATTCGTTCCGATGATTGCGAAAAAGGACAGCGAGCTCGGTCTGCAGGTCTGAATGATCGTTTTCGCCCAGGTTCCTCTCCTCCAGCACGCCATCCACATAATCCATATCCGGCTGGTAGTCGGAGTGGAGATACTCATATAAAGAAACAAGGGGGTTAACTGCTGCAGCGGCCATGAGTGATCCTCCCCGCCTAAAGCGTACATCACGGGTTGTGGCGACGGCTCATCGATCCTGGGCGAGTCTGTGACATGGCCGCGCTATGGTTGAAGGTCATCCACGGACGCCCGAATGTGTTCCTACAGCAGCAAGGCCAGTGAGGAAGACGAAGACTGATGATTGATCCCCAGACCTCTCCCAGGATGGAGCGCGTGCCCGGCTGGGACCGTTTCCCGTGGCTTCGCGCCGCATTCAGCACACGGCTGGGTGGACGCTCAAACGCATACGGCGCGGAGGAGGAGCGGAACCTTGGCTGGACGCCCGAGGACGACCCTGCCGTT
>CAXTGN010000683.1:0-2939 GCA_964243455.1 uncultured Acidobacteriaceae bacterium | reverse complement strand
GCAAGCCTAGTGAGACGGGATTGTGTCACACTTCCCGTGTGCCTCAGGGGTATACCCCAGCGGAACACTCGCCACATTAGTAAGGAAGCGCCTGTGTTGGCGTTTACATCTTCCTTAAATATTCTTCGCGAGAAGCTTTCCTGGAAGAAAGGAGCCGCTTGTGTCCATCTCTATCGATGTAGCCGGAACAGCTATTCCCACTGACCCCAGTCAGGTCAAGTCGCTCCAAAGCGATGAGGCCCTGCTTTTCAGTTTGGGAGCCGCTTGGTTCTCTGTTCTTGATCTGACGTTAAGCACTATCCCTGCCGGCTTCGTAGCTGAGGACGTGAAGTACACCGGCCCTGCGGTCAGCTTTCCACTCGGCCCCGTGACGTTTGGACTGCAGGCCAACGCGGAAGCATCACTTTCGCTGTACACCTCCGGCACTCTCCTGTCTTTTAAAGACGGTCTGGAACAGCCACTGCAAGAGAATGTGCCTGTTCTTCCCGGTATGGCATATCTCGCGCTCACCCTGAAGCTGAACCTCTCTGGAAACGCCACCTTCACGTACTCGGGAGGAGCGTACGGCATTAACTCGGAGCTGGATGCCACACGTACCTATGCCGTCTCTCTCTACAAAGCGTTTGCGCCCTCCACGCCAGTGCGGCAGGCATTAGCCGCACTCTTCGAGTCGTTCGTTTTGCCGTTGCACAAAGAGACGTTCCAGCACCTGGAAGAAGGCGATTACCTGCTACACGAGTTCGACGGTAACCTGCACCTCGCGTTCGGTGCCTATGGTGGCATTGACTCCGTTGTATATGCAGGCCAGTCTGCTATCGACTTATCGAAGACGCTCGGGTCGCCTCTTGCGAGTTTCGCTGTGGGGGCGAAGCCGGAGATTAAGGCCAACGCAGATCTAAACTTCACGTTGCAGTACAGCAGCCAATTCGAGGCTTTGATATCCCGCAGCGGCAACGCGGGGCGGCTTCATCTGTTCCGTTCCACGAAGCGCGACGCCCAGACGAAGTTCGATGCCGGCATGACGATCTCGCTGAATGGCTCGGTCGCTCTCACGCCTACCGCGCCCGACGCGCTCCAGCAGAGCCTGGTCGGAGCTGCGGGCGGGGCCTCCTCGCTCGGCGGGAAAGCAGTCGCGGAAGTCCTGATCCGCGACGGCGCGGCTGCGGAAGTTCAGAAGTACGTCACCGATGCCAAAGACAAGCTGACAGCTTGGATCGACAAAGCCAACGCCCGCCAGGCAAATCTCGAAGTGGCTATCGACAGCCAGCTTGCACGCACCGTTCTTGCAGGCTACACCTTCGACCTTGCGTCTACGAGCTTCGATCAGGCTTGGCAGCACGCGTACAACGGCGACCTTGTTGCTGCCCTCGGGACCGGTGCCGTCACCCTGGACGCAGGCAGCGGTCTCGAGCAGGAATACCAGCGCAAAACGTCATGCACATGGAACATTTTCGGTCTCTTCAAGTACAGCGGCTGGGACCAGTTCTCCTCCAACACGTCGCTGGTCTACGCCGGGCACAATAGCTTCCATCTGGTCGAGACTGTCAGTCACGCGATGCAAAGCCAAGTTCTGGGCGCGCTTCGTAGCCTGAATCTCTACTTCACCGCAGATGCCGGCGTCTTCGCTGCCGGCACCCTCTCGGACGCACAGGTTCAACTCCACCTCGACATCACCGCGAGAGGCGATCGCAAGGCGATTGCCTCTATGTCACGCTTGCTCGGGGCCATCGGTGCCCCGGCGCTGGCTCGTGACCTTGCCGCATTCGGCACGAATCAGAAGCAAGGAACAGCAGAGCTGAACATCACAGTATCACCAGCAGCTTACGGTCACATCGGCGTCAGTGCGAGTAGCACAGACCTTCAAGCAGATGAGAGGAACTGGCAGGCCTTCATTCATGCCGCTGATGACATCACGGAATGGCCATTGAAGCCGAACGGGTCGCTGAACGCCTCCGTTGCGCAGTTCCTAAAGAGCTTTACGGCTTGGGAGCTCTTGAACAAGGAGGCAACCGGCCTATCCACCGTAGATCGCGCTCATGTCGGCAATGCCCTCAGTACTTGGCCGGAAAACTTCCCCACCGTCAGTCTGCCTCACGCGATGGTCGTCTACTCCATGCTGGCCGGCCAGCACTTCATGAACTTCTGCGCTTCCCTCAAAACCTTGGCTGACCTGAGCCAGACTGGCTCGACCGATATGCTCTGGACCGATCTCAACAAGCAGATGAATGATGCGCTCAAGCAGGAGTCGGCCGTTGACTTCATGCGCCCGGCAATTCTGGCGGTAATACGTCTCTGCGAGACGGCACCCACTATCACAGGGCCAGCAGCCGAGACTCTTCCTTCTGAGCACTTTTCCGTGAGCGTAAAGCTGTGACTCACCAGACGGTCTAGAATGTCAGACACCGACGGACAGAGATGGCCGGCCACCCTAAGCCTGTCAGCACAAACGGTCCGTTGTGCAGCTTTGATTTTGCGAAGCGTTCTGAGTAGGCTTCGGTGCAGCAACGCCGCATAATCTCTCGAGCTGCGGAGGCTACCAAAAACGTTCGTTTGTGCTAACGCTCCGAATCATCATCAAGACTCCGAGAACTCATCTGCTGAGGTATACCTGTAGCGGAACCATCCACTCAGCCACAAGCCTGTTCCACTTCTGCGACCTTATCAACAGAGGCCCAATGAAAGTCTCCGCATCATCGCTGGATGATCTACTTCGCGAGGTATATCGACGGCTGATTTCTTCTGGTAAAGAGACGTTCCCGAGCAAAGGCCGAGCCTTTGAAATTACAGGAGCCTTTCTTGAGCTGGCCAACCCTAGAGCGCGCATGAGCCGCACAGAATCTCGAGCGGTGATCTTTGGGTGGCTAGGAGAGCTGCTTTGGTACCTTGCTGGGAGCGATGAACTATCGTTCATCAAGTACTACATCAAGGACTACAAGCCA
>CAXTGN010000682.1:0-2939 GCA_964243455.1 uncultured Acidobacteriaceae bacterium | reverse complement strand
ACACCTCCTGCTCAAATCTTGCCTCTGGGTGTCCACAGGAACCAAGGAAGATCAGCCGGGCATCCATGTCCTAGGGAGACCCGATACGGTCGCCGGGTCCGCGGTCCTACACCGGCCGCAACTGGACCTTGGGCGGCACCCCGCCATCCTGCCCGCCCTCGTCCCGCCCGTAGTGCCGTGCCCACACGCGCCGCAGCACGGCGACCCCGGCAGCGCGGCAGCATCCGGCGGTGCGCCTTCCCGGCCAGGGCATCTAGCAGCCGGTAGCCGTCCACTCCGGCCTGGACGATGTAGGCGTCGCGCTTGGGGCCGGTCTCGGGCAGACGCATCCCCTTGATGCGGCGGCTGTGGCGTTCATGTCACTCCGGCTGGGCCAGGACGTGCAGCCAGTCAGGGGCGGCTATGGTGATCGCATTCAGTGCCGCGCACGGCGTCTCGGCCGGCAGCCCGATCCGGTTCAGCTCGCACACGGCGGCAAGCACATGCGTGCTGCCGTGTGCGCTGCCGCCCGCGTGGAGCAGCCCACCCTCGCGCGCCACGTCCAGCACGCGGGCCAGCAGGCGCTCGGTGGCACCTCCGCCCAGCAACCGGACGCGGAACTCGCACAGCACGCTTTGGTCGAGACCAGGGTCGGCCAGGCCGAGGGCGAGCAGGCATCTCCAGTCAATGCGCGCCCGGACTGCCTTGGCTGCCTGACGGTCGCTCAGCCCCTCGCGGAACTGCAGCAGCATGATCAGCGCCAGGCGCCAGGGCGCATAGGCCGGCTGGACGCGCTTGGGGTAGAGGTCGGCAAAGCCCGCGTCGTCGAACACGGTGCCGAACTGGTCGCGCAACAGCAGGCAAGGATTGCCGCGCCGGAATGCAGCCCGGGCTACCCGGGCGGTGTCGTCAGGCACAGGCGGGAGGGACGGCTGCGGGCGGAGCGGCATGGATGGGCCTCCAGGCAGGAAGCCCAACCAACGCCGCCGGCCGTCCCGTGCTGCCGACTTCGCCAACAGTACCCCGACGTTTGATGGAGGGCACCCGGTGGCGTGCCGGGAAGTGGTCTGCGTCGCTGCGCGCCCCGCTTCCTTGCGGCATCACGCAACAGATCCTGACAAATCGGATGGTCGTCTCGGCGCCGCGCCTGTGGCGCAATCTCGTTTCACACAAAGGCCGGACCGTGAATCGTTCCATCTCGGCACATCACGAAACCGTGAGACATTGTGAGGAAATCGTATCGAACACGGGGTGATTCTGGAATAAACAAACGAGAACATAGGTTTGCCAACACGGCAGGCGTGTCAATCCACGGTGCAAGCCTCACTTGCTTGTGTGTGAGATTTCATATTTCCTCACATGAACAAGTCGTGACATCAGAGCGGATCGGTGCTGAACGCGCAGTCGTTCAGGCGGCGTGACGGTTGGAAGAGGACTGGTAACGTAGTGCAAAACCAGCAATTTCCTGTTCAAGACGTGTTGCGCCGCGCTTCTGGTGACAACGCCGCTGTCTGGACAGGGGGAAACCGGTGGCCGAAGGCTTCGAGGAAGCAGAGTTGCGAGCAGGTCTCAAAGACGGGGGGGTCGTCCTCGGGGCGTTCATCGTCGCGCGGAGCACCGAAGAGTTCGTCATCTACCTTCGGTGCAACTGGATTCGAGGGCGCGGCTTCCGGATCGTTCGAACCTATCGCGGCGCCTCTGGAGACCGGAGGTTCAAGAACCTGCAGTCGGCCTGGTGCTTCATACGGAAATTCGACTTCCTCGGGCGCGTCACTGTCTATCCGACAGGGGACCTTGAGCTGCGGCAGTTCGTGGGCGTTGCCAGTTACGACCTCGGGGAGGGTGGCGTCCGCCCGGCTGATCCCTGCGGCGATGACGCGCTGGATGAACAGCAGCACGGCTCCGGACCGGAAGCGGACTAGCCTCAAGGCCGCAGGCATCCCGGCGCTGCGGGGCGCACTCGTTGCCGGCAGCGTGGTCAGCGCTGCCGCGGCGATCTGCCCGGTGTCGGCGTCCAGGCCGGTGTGCCGCTTGCGCGGGGACCGGCGCATCCTGGTTCCGTGCTTCTCAAGCAGCCACTCGCCGACCGCGCAGGGCATCAGGTCCGTGCTGTCCACCAGCAGGGGCAGGGGCTTGCCGTCCCTGCGCGGCCATGGGCGTGGCACCTCCAGCATTTCTGCCCGGCGGCATGAGGTGGAGTGGTCCGGCACAGCCGGGGTAAGCTCGAGCCGGCCGATGGCGGAGCCGATCAGGTCCCTGGTCTGGCACAGGGCGGGGTGGAACACGGCCCGGAGCGCCAGCGCGGTCAGAATCGCCATAGGGGAATGCCAGCGCTGCCCGCCTTGGGTTGTGCGCGGCTCCGCTTGCCATGCCGCGATTGCGTCGGCCGTGAACCAGACCGTCAGGCTGCTGCGCTGGCGCAAGCTGGCGTCATACGCGCGCCAACTGCGGAGCAGCGCTCCCAGCGGGTTCGTGAGCTTGTGCGTCTGCTTGGGACTGTGCTGGCGGCGGTGCTGGTTCAGCTTGAACGGCAAGGTGGGCATCCCGGGATCAGAGAACAAATCTCCTGCATTGCCCCTGGCTGCAGCGCTACCGGCAGCATTCATGCAACAACGCTTCAATAGAGGAATATAAGATGCGAAAGAGTTTACTCGCCTCCGTAACCATAGCGTCTGGCTTGCTGCATTCCGGTTTTGCGTTGGCGCAAGCGTCGATCATCAACAGCTTGCAGCCTGACGCCCGCTCGATGGCTGCTGGTGTCAACCCCTCGGATACTCCCGACCCAGGGACAATACGCGTCCGGCTGGGCGGCCATGTCAACTTCTACGCCTCGGTGGTCGAAGACAGCGGCGACAAGGCCCCCGGCTTCAAGCAGAACAACTACACGTTCTCTGATTATGTTCATCTTAACCCTTCGGTCGATGGCGTCGCCGCCAACGGCCTGCGTTACGGCACGTTCG
>CAXTGN010000681.1:0-2943 GCA_964243455.1 uncultured Acidobacteriaceae bacterium | reverse complement strand
CGGCAGGAACCAGACTGTCGGCCCTGCTCGTGCTGGATCCGGTAATCGGCCACGGGGAGGCCGCCCTGCCCGATATCCTCCATCGCATGCTCGTGGAAAAGCACGGTGGTGTCCTCGCGGGGCTTGTGCATGACGTCGAACAGCAGGTCGGCGATACCCTTATAGACGGCGGCCTTCTGCTCGGCAGTGGTCCGGTCCGCGCCCGGCGTGGTGCCTTTGCGGGTGACGAGGATGTTGACGATCGGCATGGGATATTTCCAGGAAAGGTGGCGAAGCCGCGTGGCGGACTCCTCCTTGGGAGTCGGATCAGCGACCGGCGATCAGGCCGCCGTCGACATGCAGGATCTCGCCGGTCGAGAAAGCCGCGTCCTCCAGGTAGAGCACGGCGCGGACGATATCCTCGACCTCGCCCAGCTTGTTCATCGGGTGGAAGGCAGCGAACTGATCGACGATCTTGGGATCGTGCATGGGCGTGCGGATGACGCCGGGCGCCACCGCGTTCACGCGGATGCCACGGGTGGCGTACTCGATCGCCAGGCTTTTGGTGGCCGAGTTCATCCCGCCTTTGGTCAGCATGGCAGTGAAGGCGGGGGACGACGAATGGGCGAACTCCGCCGTCGAGGCGGTGATCTGGACGAGGTGGCCGCTGCCCTGCTCCAGCATCACCGGGACGACCGCCTGGGTGGTGAAGAAGAAGCCGTCGAGGTTGGTCTTGAGGTTGAGGCGATAGTCCTCTTCCGTATAATCGGTGAACGCCTTGCCGACGAAGATGCCGGCATTGTTCACGAGCGTGTCTATGCGGCCGAACTTCTCGAGCGCGGCAGCGACAAGACGCTTGCCCGTCTTGGGGTCGCCGATATCGCCGGCGACGGTGACGAGGTCTGGATCGAACGAGGGCTTGATGGAGCGCGAGGTGGCAACGACGCCGAACCCACGCGCCCGGAATCCGTTGACGATGCCCTTGCCGAGCCCCTGCGAGGCACCGGTGACGATGGCGACTTTCTTGATTTCCGACACGGTGATTTTCTTTCGTGCTTGGCTGATCCCGTTGATGTACGACGCTGTCAGAAGTCGGAAAACTCTCTATCTCCAATCAATGGCTGATCAAAAGCGCACAGAGCTCGACTGGCAGGATGTCCGGATCTTCGTGGCGCTGGCACGTCACAGCAGCCTATCCGCCGCTGCCCAGATGCTGTCCGTCAACCACGCCACGATCTCGCGCAGGCTCTATTCCCTCGAGGAGAGCCTCGGCGAGAAGCTCGTCGAGCGGCGACCCGAAGGATATATGCGGACGCCGGCCGGGGCGCACGCGCTCGAAGCGGCGACCGACATGGAGCAGGCAGCACAGGCCCTCGGCCGTGGGATGCAGGACGGGGCGCCGAGCGGCTTGGTGCGGATCAACGCGTCCCCCGGCCTCTCGTCTGGCTTTCTTGTGTCGCGCCTGCCGACCTTGTCGGCGCGTTATCCGAAGCTGGACATCGACCTCGCCCCCGCACTCCGGTCCGTCAGCCTCGAACGGCATGAAGCGGACATCGCCATCCGGTTCGACAAGCCCAGCGATGGCGATGTCATCGCCCGCCCGCTCACCACCATCGGCTTCGGCTTCTATGGGACGGAGGAGGTCTGCCGCGCTGCCGCTGCGGGAGATGATCCGGTGTTCATCGGCTTCAACGAGGCCGACGCCTACCTGTCCGCGTCCACCTGGATGGCGAGACATTTCCCTCGCGCTCGGGTCGCGTTCCGCGCCAAAGACCAGTTCCTCCAGTCGATCGCCGCGCGGACTGGGGCCGGCCTCGCCCTGATCCCTCACTATATCGGGCGCGCCGACCCGGTGTTGCACGTCTGCGATCTTGGCGTCGTGCCCGCCAGCAAGGACGTGTTCCTGCTGACCCGCAGCCGCGACCGGAAGAACTCCTCCATTCGTGTCATCGCCGATGAGGTGGTCCGGATATTTGAGCAGGAACGCGATCTGTTTCGGTGAACACTCCCTGTCAGAAGGACCGTAGTTGCGAACTTGCCGGAGGGCGCATCAGAGGCAAGGTCAGAGGCTCGATAGACGTGTGCCGCTTTCCCGCAGACGAGGGTGCAGCGAGAAGACGGTTCCTCACGACCAAGCCTAGCAATGAAAACAAGCAGCAATTCCTGGAATCTGTTCCTAGATCATCATTCCCAAAATCGTTCGATTCACATGGAGAAACGGGAATTGATAAATGCTGCAACAGCCCTTCACGCCGCAAGAAGCTTATGTCTGCTTCCCACCGAGGCTGTGTGGAAACGAGGTTCTGCGGGAGGTAGTGGCGGTCGAAGGATGATTGTTCGATAGCGGTTGTTGGGCGGCATAGGCCATCAGGCCTGGATGGCCTCCATCAGGGATCGGACGCCCAGGATCTTGATCACCCGCTTCATGTTGTAGGCCAGGACCTGGAGACTCATCTCGGTGCTGACCCGTTCGAGCGTCCTGGTCAGGAAGTGGGTCGATCCCATCCAGGCCTTGATGGTGCCAAACGGGTGTTCGACTGTCTGCCGACGCAACACCATGGCCTGCGGCACCTGATCTAGCCGCTTCTGCATGGCATCCAGCACGGCCTCATGTTCCCAGCGTTTGATCCGCCGCTCCTTGCCGGTCGTGCAAGCCGATTTGATGGCGCAGCTGGAACAGGCATCGGTCCAGTAGCTTCGCAGCGTCATCTCATTCTCGACGCTGTTGAACCGCCAGGTCAGCCGCTCCCCGGCAGGGCAGCGATACACATCTTCCCCGGGCAAATAGACAAAGTCCTGCTTGCCGAACCGGCTTTCCGCCTTGGCACCTGAGGTAAGCGGCTTGGGCACGTGGGGTACCATTCCAGCCTGCATGCTCTCCAGCACTTGGCGTCCGGAGTAGTAGCCGCGGTCGGCCAGCATGGTCAGCCCGGTCCGGCCCGTTGCCTCCTGGGCCTGCCTGCC
>CAXTGN010000680.1:0-2969 GCA_964243455.1 uncultured Acidobacteriaceae bacterium | reverse complement strand
ACTCCCTTTCTTCGGGCTGATCTTCGCGATTATCGAGGTGAGCTACGTCAGCTTCAATAGCGAACAGCTGCAAGCGGCAGTCGATAAGGCCGCGAGGCAGATTCTGACTGGACGTGCTCAGGCGAACAACTACACGACGACAGCCTCCTTCATCAGCAATCTTCTGTGTCCTAGCACCGGCCGAGTGCTTCCAACTTCATGGGACTGCTCGAAATTGTTCGTCGACATCCGCACTGCCGCGACATTCACGACGGCAGACATGACGAACTCATTCTATACTAGTTCGCTCAAGTACTGCCTCGGGAATCCGTCGACTATCGTGGTTTTGCGCGTCGTGTACCCTCTGTCATCCATACTTCCGCTCTCGATTTATAACCAGTACCTTGGCCTCGCCAACAACGTGCCCGGAGTGCCAGGTTGGCAGCACATTCTCATGGGTAGCGCGGTCTTCAAGACGGAGCCGTACGCGGGGAGTTCGCCCTCGTGCTGAAACCATTGCGCTCCGCCTCATGGGCACGGGGGAGATGGAACGCCGTGCGCTCGACGCTCTGCCGTGGTGCTTCGTTTGGACTGTTTCTAAGGGATGGCAAGGGCGTCGCCGCCGTCGAGTTCGCGTTTTTGGTGCCGGTGATCATCTTGCTCTACGTGGGAGCCGGGGAGCTCTCCGAAGCGGTGATGACGAGCCGCAAGGTGGAGACGCTTTCTCGAACCATTGTCGATCTCACGTCACAGCAGCCAACGTCGGGCCAGACCTCGTCGACCCCGGCTCCTTCCAACGCTACCACCCAGACCGCGTTGCAGACCATACTGACCGCGGCCACGGCCGTTTTGGCTCCTGCTTCGTTGACACCGCTGACGATGACCGTATCGGCCGTCGACACCGTCAACAACGCGGCGGGCTTGTGCTGCGTCTTCAAGGTCCGTTGGAGCTACACGCAGTCAGGTACGCTACGGCCTTGCAACTTCAATCTGATCCCGGTCCCTCCGACACAGCCGCCTTCCGCTACGACGATATCTTCGGCGATGATTCCCCCGGTTCCGTACCTCCCCAATCCGGTACCGCTCCTCATCGCTGACGTTTCTTACGTGTACCAAGCGCCATTTTCATCGCAATGGATCAACTTCGCAAGTGGAATGACCCGTACCAGCTACATGCTCCCTAGGACGACGGGACAGGTCATCTTGTCTTCGCCGCTAACGCCAACAGGCACCCAAACCGGTATTATATGCTATTAGCACGAGCAATAGTAATCAAGTTTCCCGAAGCGCTAGATTCTAAGTGTTGTGGGAACAACCACACTTGTCGGATACGCCCGGGTCTCGACGCTGGATCAAAATCCGGAGCTGCAGCTCGATGCGCTAGAGCTGCTGCCGTTCAAGCTGGATCGTATGCATCGTAGCCGGCGGCTGCGAGGTAGTTGCGGCACTCGTCGGGTTTGAAACGGATGAAAGCGTTCCGGATCGCCGTCCACAGGTCCGGGACGGTGCGGGCCGCCGCCGTGCGCAGCAGGGTTTTCAGCTTGGCGAAGGCTTGCTCGATCGGGTTGAAGTCGGGGCTGTAGGCTGGAAGGTAGCGCAGTCGCGCTCCCGCCGCCTCGATCGCCTGTCGGACGCCAGCGACTTTGTGGGCGGCGAGGTTGTCCATGATGACCGTGTCGCCGGGTGTGAGCGCCGGCACCAGCATGTTGGTGATGTAGGACAAGAACCGTGCCCCGTTTGTGGCGCCGTCCATGAGATGGACCGCGAAGGGGCCACTCGCCCGCAGGGCGGCTGTGACGGTGGTGGTCTTGTAGTGGCCGTGAGGCACAGCGATGCGGCAGCGTTCACCGCATGGGGCCCGCCCGTAGCGCCGCTCCATGTTGGTGGCCGTCGCGGTCTCATCGAGAAAGACGACGCGCTCGGGGTCGAGGTCGAGTTGCCCCTCGAACCACGCCTCGCGCGCCTCAGTCACGTCCGGGCGGCCTTGCTCGGCGGCGTGCAGATCCCCTTTTTCCGTGTGATGCCGTGGCGTCGAAAGAAGCGCGACAGCCCGCTCAGGCTCGCCGTGGCCCCGTTCTCTTCCAGAGCGTCCTTCACCTCGCGCAGGTAGATCTGCGGCCTCGCCTCATAGGCTTGCAGGATGGCGGCCGCATGCGCCTCGGTCCTGTGCGAGTGCCGGTCGCCGCCCATCGGTTTGGCGGCGATCTCGCCCTCGGCCCGAAACCTCGCGTGCCAACGGATCGCGCTCGCCTTGGCGACCCCGAACCGATCCGCCGCCTGACCGCACGAGGCACCCGCCTTGATGGCGGCGATCACCCGCTCGCGCAGGTCCAGAGACAAGGCTCGTGCCATCATGCCCTCCGTGGTCAGGACACCATGGAATCACAGCGGCACTCCGACCGCTACCCCAGACGACTCAGCTCGAAAGGTAGCGGCTCTAATAGCCTCTGAACTCACTCTTACTAATATAGAGCTGTAGAGGTGTTCACCGTCGATGGTCTTCTCTTTCACGCCGGATTTGGCTACCGCTAGTAGAGCGCGACGAAGTCCCGCTGATGGTTGTTGATTGGATCATCTCCGGTAGGCAGTTTAGTGTGGGCAAAATCCAAAACCGAGCAACATCAACACGAAAACGTCTGACAAGAATCCGAGCGATCCGACAGCTCTCGAGTGAGATTAAAGCAATGTCAATCCATATGCCTCGTATTCATTTATTATTCAATTTGTATCGCGGCGCTTCAGGGTGGCGTCTGCATTATAGCTATCGCTAAGTGATGCAGCACTTTGATCGCGGTAGGATTTCAGTGCTCTGCTGTCGCTGGTATCACCGGCCATGGAAACCATCCCAATCGCCCTGAGCCTCGTGTCCTCAACTTGGCGCAGATGTTCCTTCCACTCGAGCTTCCAGCCCTCACGGGCTTCCCGCATCCCGAAATAGTCGACCAGCTCATCAGGTGCGCTTCGCCAAGCATTGCAGCCCAGACCCATAA
>CAXTGN010000679.1:0-2978 GCA_964243455.1 uncultured Acidobacteriaceae bacterium | reverse complement strand
GGGACACGGACGGGTTTGCCGGCTGCGGCGCTGGCCTTGGCGCAGGCTTCGGCCCAGGCGGGCCAGAGGCGGTTGGCGAATGCATTGATGAGGATGGGCTCGTCGGCCCAGCCCGCGATGAAGTCGTAGGTGAAAGGGTCGCCGGGGGCTGCTGTCGGACCACTGAGGGCGGCGTCGAGGGCGCGGCGGTAGAGGCCGGTGGAGGTACGGCTGTTCTGCGGGGCGAGGCAGAGGACTTTGGCGTGGGCAATGCCGTCGGCTTTCATGCGGGCGACGACGTCGGCGATGTAGGGGTGCCAGTTGCGCATGCCGACGTACACCGGCTCGTGGAGGTCGTCGGCGAGCAGGCGGCCTTGTAACAGGGTCCAGCGGGTGAGCGGCGGGCCTTCGGGGAGCGGCTCTTCGCGGAGGCCGATCTCGGCGTAGCGGTGTTGGAGCTCTTCGACGACGTGGGCCGGCATGGGGCGGCCACCGGTGACCTTATCGAGGTAGAGGGCCATTTCGCCGAGGCGGTCCGGCGTGCCGTGGGCGAGGAGGAGGACGGCGTGGCGCTGGGTGTCTGGCATGGCTTCTTCAGGATACGGCCTGCCCGGCCCCCCTCCCCCTGTTTACCTGCATGATCTTCAGGGGATTGGGGTTAGGTTTGGATCAAGTGACTGATCTGTGTATGGAGCGAAAACGACCTCGGCCCTAGAGCCGAGGTCGTTTGTGTTTAGGGAGCATATCGCGGGTGTCAACACCCGAAAGGGTCAGGAGATCTGTTCGGCAACCACCTCGATGTCGATGTGGCGGGTGCTGCCGACGATGTCGATGCCACCGAGATTTGTCGGCTTGCCGGGAGTGATGACGGAGGTGCCCTCGAGGACGGACTGGCGGACGATGGGTTCGTCAGCGAGCATCCCGGATTGGTGTTCCTGAGCGACGGCGGACTGTTCCACCTTAGAGCGCAGGCGAAGGCCGTTGGCGAACTGATCGAGGGTTGTGTCTATGTTCGTGCCGATGTCGATGTAGGTGAACTGGTTTTCCTGAGCGGCCTTTTCTGTGCTGTAGCTGCCCGTGACGACCGGGATCTTGTCACCCTGCTTGAGCGTGACGCGTTGGCCAAGCAGGACAACCACGGATAGATGGTGTATCCCGATGCGCTTGCCTGCGTCTGATTCGGCCAGAGTGTAGGTGATGCGATAGGTATGTTTTGACTTATCGAGTTCGGAGAGGAGTCCCCCGATCTTTGCTAATTCCTCTGCGGAAGCCGAGACAATCACATCATTGGTGGACTGCAGCAGGAAGATTTTGTCCGTTGGACTAATCACGTTACGGAGGGCAACGACGACGTCATTGGCTTCCTCGCGGGAACCCGCGTTGGCGAGATGAAAGACCTTGGTTGGCAGGTTGGTGTCGGGGCGTTCCTGGGCTGTCACGGTATTCGCTGACAGCGCGAGAACAAAGAGTACGGCTGACAGGTATCCGCCACGGTTGCGAGTAAGAAAGTTCACTTCAAGTCTCCTGAGGTCATGAGTGCTGACGGGGCTGGTGTGGAGGGTTGTGCCGCGGTGCGCTGCCCGGCTTCGATCTCGCGTACTTCCGTGAGCGAGATGGCTTTGGGCGCATGAACGCGGTTGGCAAGGGCAGTGACCAACGGCGGCCGTGGCGGATTGAAGAAGGTGTTGAACTCGCGGGTTTGCTGCTGTGAAAAAGCAGCGCGCTCGGCTGGCTCGAGTTGGGCGAGATCATGCCTTTCGCCCTGGCGCAGCATGAGACGGACGAGGCGCTCCTGCCCTGTGGTTGATTCCCGGGGAGCAGGCTGGCTAGGTGCGTGGAGATCGTCGAGCGCCTGGGCGTCCAGGGCAGCCTGCGTTGCCGGGAGGTCTTCCCGTGACGCCCGAGCGCTGGCGACAAGCTGCAGGAAGAGCCGAGGCGTATCGGCCTGCGGTGCGGGTTGGTTCGCTGCCTGGAGATGCCCTTGCGTGATGCGGCTTTGGGTCCCGGAGGGTGAGGAACCGTTGGCCTCAGAGAGGCTGGCCCTCTGCGGGCTTTGTCTAGGCGTGAGCTGCGAGCTTGCGAGGGGTGAGGGAGATTGCGGTGAGCTTGTGATTTTGGCTTTCCGGTGCGGGACCGGTAGCGCGCGTGGGAGAAAGAGCCTGAAAGCCAACAACGACGCGATGAGCAGAGCGGTAGCGGCGAGAGCAGTGGCGGGCTGGATCGGCATAAGGGACTGCCACCATGCCCTCCCGGTCCCCACGGGGGATTTGGCCTGCCTGGCGAGTTGCGCCAACAGGCGTTCGCTGAGGTCAGGGGCGGCCTCGACGGTGCCCAGGGCACGCAAGACGCTGTCGATCTCTGCGTCGGGGTAGTTCCTTGGTGAAGGTGTCATCGTTTGCCTCCTTTCCCGAGGCGGGCATCGAGACGTTCGCGGAGATGGGTGCGGGCGCGGTGGATGAGGGCGCGGATCGCGGAGTCGGATTTGTTCATGATCTCGGCGATTTCTGCGGTGGAGAGCTCTTCGAGGGCGGAGAGGAGCAGCGCCTGGCGCTCGGGTTTGGGGAGGCGGTCGATGGCCTGAAGGACGAGGCGACTCTGCTGGGCGTCGCCCAGGGCCTGGTCGGTGGGCATTTGCGGGGAGATGAGGGCTTGGAGGAAGAGATCGTCAGCCTGATCGGGCGTCGTGCGGCGGCGGCGGTCGAGGGCAAGGTTCCAGGTGATGCGGATGAGCCAGGGGCGAAGATCGCGGATGGCCAGGAGCTTGTGTTGGTGTTCGAGGACGCGGAGAAAGGTGTCCTGTACGGTGTCTTCGGCTTCAGCGCGGTTGCGGAGGACGGCGTGGGCGACGCGGAAGAGCGTGGTGGCTAATGTGTCCACGGGCGCAGGGAGGTCCACCTCGGTTGCCGTGGAGGCGGTGGAGCGCGGCAGTGGCAGAGCGAGTTCCTCGAGCACGATGTCCTTCTATTGGGAAAGACGGATGGAAGGCGGGAGCGCTCGGA
>CAXTGN010000678.1:1725-2981 GCA_964243455.1 uncultured Acidobacteriaceae bacterium | reverse complement strand
TGTTCGCCTGCGAAGCTCAAACCCCATAGCCGAACCTCTCATACATCGGGCGTTTCGCCTTCGCGCCGTTCAAAACGATCCCCAGCAGAATTGCTCCCGAGTTGTACAGGCTCTCCACGGTCCTGCGAACTTCCCGCCGTGGCGTGACGGCTGCCTGAACAACAAGTACACAGGCATCTGCACAGGTTGAAAGGATCTGCGCGTCTGTAAACAGCAACACAGGTGGGCTATCCAAAAGGATGTATTCGAATTGCGTCCGTAAGCTGTGCAGCAGTTGCGTGAACTCCGGGGAGCTGAGCAACTCCGCGGGATTGTTGGGCACCGGTCCTGCTGGTAGCAGAAAGAGATTGGCAGTCTTCGGAACCGGCTCGATCGCTTCCTTTGCGGGAAAACCTTCAGCCAGGCAGTGGCTTAGGCCAGCGAGGGGCGATGCGCCGCAGAAAGGTCCAGCCTTCGCCGCGTCGCGTCGCATGTCCGCATCAATGATCAGCACGCGGTGACCTTGCACGGCCAAAGCAGCCCCGGTGTTCAGGCAGGTAGTTGCCTTGCCTTCCGCAGGGTGCGGACTTGCAACAAGGAGCACCTTGCAGAGACTGGCGGGTCGGTTCGCAAAGAGCGCCGTACGAAACGCACGATACGCTTCAGCGATATGGGAGCGCGGCTCCGCTATCACCCATACTGCAGAGTTGGCCGCTCCCCGTGGAAATTTCGGAATGGTGCCAAGGACGGGCGCTCCGAGGAGCTTACGCGCGGCTTCCTCGGTGTGCACCGAATCATCGAACAGTTCGATCCCAAGGGCGGCGGCAAAGCCGACCACAAACCCCACCAAGAGGCCGAGCATCACATCAACTTTTTTCCTGGGCGATGACGCCGCAGTTGGAACACGCGCCTGGTCCAGCAACATTACGTGCGAGGCTTGGATTCCTGCCGCGAACTCGGATTCCTGTAGCTTGGCATAGAGATCCTGGTAAAGCGCCCTGCTGGCAGCAGCCTCGCCCCGCAGCAGCACAAGATGATCCGCCTTGGTCGTCCATTGGCTGACCTCATCCTGTTGTTGGGTAACCTGTTGGCGCAAACCATTTTCTGAACGGATCGCAAGATCGAGATCGCTGCGGGCGCGATCCCGGATATGGTTCAGCTCACTTTGCATCTGGCTTTGAACCGCGTCTTGTTGCTGCCGGTACTCCACCATCAGCGGATACTTTGCGCCATAACGGGTGCTGGCCGTTGCCGCTTGCACATGCAGGTCTACCTGC
>CAXTGN010000678.1:1428-1715 GCA_964243455.1 uncultured Acidobacteriaceae bacterium | reverse complement strand
GCTGTTGCCGCAGCCGTTGCAGAAGGGCCAGACCTCCATTCCCGGGGGCGAGGGAACTGTCCGCGCCTTGCGCCATCACCAGCGTGCTGTTTGCAATGCTGAGTACCGCATCCGGATCACCGCTTTCGGCCACACGGTATATCGCTTCTTTGGAAATGCGCGACACCTGCGCTGCTGTTAATTCGTTGTTCAACGTGAGTAGCCGCGAGACCGGCACGCTTTCCGTAGCACTGGGCGAATCCATCTGACTCGCGCGTCCTGCCGAGCTCACGGCGGAAAGCGCCATA
>CAXTGN010000678.1:531-1418 GCA_964243455.1 uncultured Acidobacteriaceae bacterium | reverse complement strand
CGCCTTCATACTCCTCAGCCCGTCTTTGACTGTCCTCCACACGCTGCTTCAATGCCGCCAGCTGGTCGGTGAGCCAGGACGATACCTGCGAAACCGCTGCGAAACGTCGGTGTGAGGTCTGGTCTATCGAAGCGCCGACGACTGCGTTCGCGACCGCGGCGGCACGCTCCGGATTTACGTCAGTGAACGTGACATGGAGCAGGCGGGTACCCTTCACAACATCTACGCTCAAGTGCTGCTGAAAGATCTTCAGCACGCGCTCGCGCTGACGAGGCGCCCGATCAAAAGGCAAACCCCGCTCACGGCTCAACGGATCTTTTTGGCTCAACGTTGCGGGAAGTGCATACGGCGGTTCGGTGTCGAGATGAAGCTGCCGTATCACCGCGAATGCCGTGTTATCGTCCATAATTTCGGCTTCCTGTGTCTTCAACTCCGTGTTCAGCAACTCCAGCGTCGACAGTTCGCCTGCAGTGAAGGAGGGGTCTTCCAAGCCCAGTGCGCGCGTGCTCGGTTGCGCAAATTCCACTGTCGCTGTGGCGCTGAATGTTTGCCCGGTGAATAGGCCCGCCAACAGGCCTCCCAGCAAGCCCAACAAGGCACAGATAAGAATTACGTATCTGCGTCGCAGCAGGCCGGCGGCTATCTCGTGGAATTCCAGTTCGGTTTCGACCGGGAAGGGTCCACTCGCCATCGACGAATTAGAGATAGGGGCCAGGGTCTGAGAAGTTTCCGAGAGCATGTGCGCTTTCTGCTGAGTCTGTCCCATGCCGTGCAAGTGCAGGCTCAGTCTCCTGTGCCGTCACGTTACGAACAATGGCACGAATGGGGCAGCGTCCATCGAGGGTGGGAGAAGGTCGAGAGAGACGCAAACAGCTTTCGAAGAAGAA
>CAXTGN010000678.1:0-521 GCA_964243455.1 uncultured Acidobacteriaceae bacterium | reverse complement strand
CGTTCGCCCAGGGCTTGCGGTCGAGCAGCGTCTAAGTCGCTATGCCCGAGCCGCCTCAGTTCGTCTCCTGTAGCCACCTGGAACATCTTCTGTCTGAGCTAGAAGCGATGCCAGGTGATCCCTGCATAGGTTTCTTCGGCCCCGGCTCTGTTACGTGGGACCTGAACCGGGAGTCCGCGGTTTTCCTCGGGGCCGGGCGGGCCGCTCTTTTGCAGTTGGCCCACCCCTGGGTGGCAACCTCCCTGGCGCTTGCTGCTTCCCGTCAGCTTCATCGCCGTCACGCAGCCGTTCGGGGCGAATTGCCCCATGCCCTCTCGATCTACCCCGCACATGAACATTACGAGGCCAACGAAGTTGCCGCCCTGCGCTGGGTCTATGCGACACTCGTGGACAGCGCTCTGCTGGCTCATGATTTTGCCCTGCCGCCCCTTGCCCCCGCCAAACGCGAGCGCTATTACGAAGAAAGCAAGAGGATGGCGGCACTTTGCGGCATCCCTCCCGACGCCCTGCCGCGAGACTGG
>CAXTGN010000677.1:0-2982 GCA_964243455.1 uncultured Acidobacteriaceae bacterium | reverse complement strand
CGACAAGCTCACGGTCGAGATCTGGACAAACGGCACGGTGCAACCTGCCGATGCGCTCGGACTTTCAGCGAAGCTGCTGAAGGATCACATGACCATCTTCATCAACTTCGAAGAGGAGTTGGAGGCGGGTGCACATGGCGATCACGACGGACCGGCCATCCGGAACGAGAACCTCAACCGATCGGTGGAGGAGCTTGAGCTTTCGGTACGCAGCTACAATTGCCTGAAGAATGCGAACATTGCAACCATCGGCGAGTTGATCCAGAAGACCGAAGCCGAGATGCTGAAAACGAAGAACTTCGGCCGCAAGAGCCTGAACGAGATCAAGGAAATCCTTGCTCAGATGGGTCTCTCGCTGGGCATGAAGATTGACGATCAAGGTAACCCGATCCCGGGACCCACATCCGTACTCCCGGCGCAGGCGCTGGCCCAAAGCTATGCGGCATTCGACGAGGACGAAGATGAGGACGAGGATGAAGATGCAGACCTCGACCTGGCACCGGAGCAGGAAACGTTCTGACAACAAGGCACAGGGAGCAGGGCATAGGGCACAGCCCACCTGTTCCCCGCTACGTGAAGCAGTATGGGCGATTCGCATCGAAGGTTGAAGGTCTGGCAACGGGCCATCCAGCTAAGCCTGGCGATTTACAAGTACACAGCTAAGTTTCCGGTAGAGGAACGCTACGGACTTACGAATCAGCTCCGCCGGGCTGGGTCTCCATCGCAAGCAATATCGCTGAAGGATATGGTCGCGGTTCACATCGAGAGTACAAATATGTTCTCTCGGTCGCCCGTGGCTCGACACTGGACGTGCAGACGCAAGTGCTCATTGCACGAGAACTCGGCTTTGGTGATCCGGTCGATCACGATGAAACCGAGGGTCTTTCTGAGGAGGTCAGCAAGATGCTGTACTCGCTCATAAGCAAACTCTGAAGTTTGCTGTGCCCTGTGCCCTGTGGCCTGTGCCCTAACCGCTGCATTCCGACTCACGGCAGACGCCGGGTCGAAGGAGACGAAGTATGCGCCATCGTAACGGCGGATTCAAGCTAGGTCGCAACACAAGTCACAGAAGGGCGCTGCTTCGCAACCTGGTCACCAGCGCCATCATCAATGACCGCATTCACACGACCATCACCAAGGCCAAGGCGGCACGGCCTCTGGTTGAGAAGATGATCACGCTGGGCAAGAACGGCAGCGTCCATGCTCGTCGCCAGGCGTTGGCCTACATGATGACGCGGGAGTCGGTGGACCGTCTCTTCGCGGTTGTGGCTCCCCGGTACACCGAGCGCAATGGCGGGTATACCCGCATTGTGCGCACGGGTAAGCGCCAGGGTGATGCCGCGGAGACGGCGTTCCTTGAGTTGCTGGGTGCCGAGCAGGCGCTGAACGAGAAGGCTCAGAAGCGGGCGGAGGTCCGGCAGCGGCGTCAGGAAGAACTGCAGCGCCAGATGGAAGAGCAGGGTGCCACGGAGAACGCGGAGCCTGATACCCAGGCCTAGCTCTTCGTTGCACAGAACGGAGCACTTCGGTGCTCCGTTTCTCTTTCCGGCCATGTCATCGAGGGTCATTCAACTGGCCTGCACAGCGAAGTCGCCGAAGCGTAGCTCGTCCGCATAGGAAACTACCCGGTTGCGACCGGCACATTTGGCTGCATAGAGTGCCTCATCCGCACGTCCCACCAGGTGCTGCGTGTCGCGGGTGGATGCGTGCAGGGTGTTGAGGCCGATGCTAACGGTAAGCGGTGCAAGCGGCCACGCGTTGCGTTGTACGGCTTCCAGCAGCCTGTTCGCGAGGATCGAGGCCTGCGCCGCAGCGGTGGCCGGCAACAGGAGGACGAACTCCTCCCCACCGTACCGGGCCAGCAGATCGCCTGCGCGAAGCTCCCGGCGAAGGCAGTTCGCCAGAAGGCGCAGCACGTTGTCGCCGTGGGCATGTCCGAACCGGTCGTTGTGCATCTTGAAGTGATCTACATCGAGCATGAGCACGGAAAGGGGCGTTGCCTGCCTGCGTGCCTGGCGAAAGGCGGAACGGATCTGCTCATCGAAGACGCGGCGGTTCGCCAGGCCGGTAAGCGCATCCACGGAGGCAAGCTCGCGCAGGCGTTGGTTCGCATGTTCCAGTTCTCCCTGGTACCGCTTGAGCTCGGCCTGATGATGCAGTTCTTCGGTGACGTCCAGAGAGACGCCGCCCACCAGCCGGCCGCCCTCCGGGTCCGTAAGGGGGAACTTATAGGAGCGCCAGACCGAGATAGACCCATCGAGGGCGACGGTTTGCTCATGGCGAATCTGAAGTTGGCCGGTGCGCAACGTCTCGACATCGTGCCGACGGTAGAGCGCCGCTATCTCGGGGGGCCAAAGGTCTGCGTCGGTCTTGTGGAGGAAAGCGTCGCGCGAGACGCTGAACTGCTGAGCAAGCGCCTGGTTGTAATACAGCATGCGGCCGTCTGCATCTTTGAGGTACGCGAGAAACGGGCCGGCATCCATGAACGTCTCGAATCGTTTTTCCGCGTCCTCGGCGCGTGCCTTGGCCGCTTGAGCCTCCTGCAGTGCCTGTTCCAGAGCGCGGCGATACGTGCGAAGCTCAAGCCGAGCGTTGACCTGTCCGGCAAGGATACGAAGCGCGTTCTGCTGTTCGGGCGTAAGGGAGCGGGGCACCCGATCCAGGACGCAGAGCGCGCCCACAGCATGGCCTTCCGGGCTTTCCAAGGGCATGCCGGCGTAAAATCGCAACCCTCCTCCTGAGACCATGGGGTTGCTGCGGAATCTTGGGTCCAGAGCGGCGTCCTCTACCAGCATCACGTCAGATTCCTGGATTGTGTGGTGGCAAAACGCGACGTCGCGGGGAGTTTCCGCCATGTTCATGCCCAAGGCTGCCTTGAACCACTGTCGATCGTGATCCACAAGGGAGATGGCCCCCATGGGAGTGCCACAGACTGCCGCTGCGAGCTGTAGGAGATCGTCGAACTCCGGTTCCGCCGGTGTG
>CAXTGN010000676.1:1139-2985 GCA_964243455.1 uncultured Acidobacteriaceae bacterium | reverse complement strand
TGGCATAGCCCGTCGTGCCAGAGGATCTTTACTAGGTCGCCGCGCCGGCCTCGGAACACGTAGAGGCCACCAGCATGCGGATCGCGCTGCAGCACCTCCTGCAGCTGCAGCGCCAGACCGTTGATGCCGCGGCGCATGTCCGTGTGGCCGTTGGCTAGCCACACCCGCACTCCGGTCGGCGGGACGATCATCGGCGCACTGCAGTCATCACCCGCCGCAGGGCCCCAGACCGACATCCGCACCCACCCGGATGCAGGTGCCGTCCGGCAGGGTGATCTCGACCCGGGCTGTCTCGGCAGGAGCCGCTACCGCAATGGCCGCCGGTAACGGAGCCTGAGGATCCGCCGTGATCTGCACCGGCAGAAACGTCGGCAGCGGTTCTGGCACCAGCTCGCCACGCCGGGTAGACGGCCTCCGCCGGGCGGATACAAATCAGCGCACCGCCTCAAACTACATCTTCGGCGCGATCTGCTCACAGGAAGGCGAGGTCGCGGGACTGATCCTGCCCTGGTGCAATACCACCGCGATGACCCTGCATCTGGTTGAGATCGCCATCGCCGTGGCGCCCGGCGCTCACGCTGTCCTGCTGGTCAACCAGGCCGAATGGGACTTATCGCCGAAGCTCGTCATCCCGCTCGTGCCGCCACCGCCCAAGTGCCCGGAGCTGAACCCGACGGAAATCAGCTGGCAGTTCATGCGCGACAACTGCGCCCTTCGGCAGCAAGCACACCAAGTGTGTTTGCTACATCATGGCGAATTTTTCCAAAACCAGAAAGTAGAGCTCGAGAAACTCCGCCATCATGAACTCCAGATCATGGTCATGGACGGGATCAATGTGATGGTGCGACGCCCGGATCAGCCGCCAATCCGGTGATCTTGATCCCCGCAAGAACGCACGCTTCGTCGTTGTCGGCGACATCGCCGCTAGCTCCTGCCGCGCCGATCACCTCGCCGGCCTCGGAGCGTATCAGCACGCCACCAGGCACAGGAAGCACGCGACCTCTTGCGAGATCGGACAAGGCTCCGAAGAAACTAGGCAGATTTTCCGCCCTACCCGCAAGGTTGCGGGTGCCAAAACCCATTGCGAGCGCACTCCACGCCTTGGCAATGGCGATTTCAGGACGCAGTAGACTGGATCCGTCCTGCATCTTGAGTGCGATAACGCAGCCGCGAGCGTCCAGCACCGCGATCGTCATGGGGGCCAGCTTGTTCGTGTTGGCATGGTCCAGCGCCGCTTCCACGATTTGGCTGGCCTGCATGAGGTTGAGCACGGTCGGATCTCCCTTCACCCGAGGCGAAGTTGCTGGACCAGGGCGAACATCTTCTTGCCCTGCTCAGTCATGAAATTGGGTGCCAGCTTCGTGGCGATGGAGACAACTGACGTGGTGACGGCGCCCGATGCCTCGATCTGGCGGAAGGCGGCGGCTTCGCTTGCGGCGGACATGCCGCCACACGCATCGACGGGCACCAGCACGTCGTAACCTCGCGTACGTGCGTCGATGACGGCATGGAGCACCACCACCTCAGTAGCGAACCCCGCCACGATCAGAACCTTCCGCCCAGTTTCCGACAGGAGCTGGACAGTGGCCGGGTCGAGGAACGGGCTCGCCGAGGCGCGCAGTTTCTGCGGTGCGGAGCTGCGCTCGCTTTGCAGCTCAGGGATCAGCTCTGGCGGCTTCCCCTGCTCCCGGACGACGCTGAACATTGTCGGCAGCGCGAACAATTTAGCCAATTCCAGCAGCACACCTGCGGATTTGCCGATAGCTTCAGGATGGGTCGTCTTGCTGCGGGCGACAATCTGCTTCTGCAGGTCACAGATCAGCACCTGCGCTGTCACCGGGGAAAG
>CAXTGN010000676.1:0-1129 GCA_964243455.1 uncultured Acidobacteriaceae bacterium | reverse complement strand
TCCAGGCGGGGGCAACATCAGCCACGAGGCGCCTCCCTGGTCTTGACCAGCGCTCGGAGCAGCCATTCGTCGCAATATCTCACCAACTTCGGCGCCGACCTGTCCGTACCGGTAAAGGCGACGTAGCCGTCCGGTCGCACGAGCAGGATACCCGGCATTTTGCCGAACAGTTTCTCGAACCCGGCCGCATCGTCTGCTGGCCCGACCTGGTGCCCATGTATCAGGTGATGCCAGCCACCGATCGCCTCGCCAATTTCCGCGTGGGTTTTCGCGGGCTCAGCGATGTTGCTGTAGAACAGGGTGAAGGTGGACGGATCCATGAGGCCGAAGAGCGTCGCAGGTTTCGGCTGCTGTTCGACGGAGTTCTCCCGGTTGAGGACGGTCACGGACAGGTCGGGTATCCGGTCGCCAGGGCGCAGCCCCCCGGAATGACCGTCCGACACGGCAAGAGGGCCCCCCCGGTAACCGAGCGCCAGCTGGCTCATGCGCTCGGTGCTGTTCTGCTGGATGAAGTCGGTGCTCACGATCCACGGTGCGACGTGATCGAAGATAGAGCGGAAGACCGCGTTCTCCTTTCCGATCGCCGCGGTCAGAGCCTCGGTCTTGGTCAGCACGTTCTCGATCACCACGACGCGCTCGGTCGTATAGGTGTCGAGCAGCTCCGGCCTGGCTTGGCCCTTCAGAACCATCGCCATCTTCCAGCCAAGATTCATCATGTCCTGCATGCCGGTGTTCATGCCTTGCGCGCCGGCCGGGCTGTGGATGTGTGCCGAGTCACCGCCGATGAACATCCGGCCCACGCTCATGCGATGGATCATCCGGCTGTTGATGTGGAACCACGAGCTCCAGCTCATATCACGGAACTTCACCGGAATCGGAGACCGCTGGTCATATAGCTGCTGCAGCTCCTCGATCGAGGGTTCCGTCTCACTGGACGGCTTGCTGATCGGGTTGCTGGCGATCAGCCGATAGCGTCGGTTGCCCATCGGGAACAGGCCGAGGAAGCCGTGTTCCGAGGAAAACACGTGGAAGTCCGACTCCGACAAGTCGCCGTCAATGTAGAAATCGCCCAGCGCATATTGCTCGTCCAAAGACTTGCCCTCGAACGGTAGGTCGAGCGTCTGCCGCA
>CAXTGN010000675.1:2648-2987 GCA_964243455.1 uncultured Acidobacteriaceae bacterium | reverse complement strand
GTACCGGGCGTCAACGTAGGCCTGCGTCAGTTTGTCCGGTGAGGCGGTGGCGTACCACTGCGTCGAGTCCAGGCGACGGTGTCCCAGCCACTCTTTCAGGGCCACGAGCGACATGGGATTCTTCGCATTGTAGAGCTGCGTTGCGATGGTTGAGCGGGCGCGGTGACTTGTGATCGGTCCACGGGCATCGGTGCCCGGAACTCCTGCCTTGCGGCACAGCATCGGGATCAGGGTTTGATTCAGGACGGAGATTCCTAAGGCTCGTCCACGGTAGCCGAAAAGCACCTGGAAGACCTCTCCCGTTTTCTCGTCGGTAACCGCCTGCATCGCCGGGCGAAG
>CAXTGN010000675.1:0-2638 GCA_964243455.1 uncultured Acidobacteriaceae bacterium | reverse complement strand
CGGCACTGTGTACGGGCTTGGTGTAGGCGCCACTGGTCTTGTTCGGCGGAACGTCGAGCAGACAGACAGAGGCACCCTCCTTCCTCTCCGGGCTGGCTCCTCGTGCCTGCCGGCGAACGCAGCCGACCCGCAGCCGGGCGATCTCGTCCTTTCTTAACCCAGCGAACAGCCACACCATGGCCAGAGCTCGCATCATGACCAGGGGATACCGTGGCAAGGAAGCGCTACCAAGTCTGTTGCTGCTGAGCGGAAGATCGGCCTGCTCAAGATTCAGCCCGGCCCAGAGGAGTTTGGCCCAGACATCTTCGGCGATGACGCGCGGGTTGGGAGAACGCAGCAGCGCGAGCGAACGCGGGAAGCGGAAGGTCAGCCTCGGATCGAAGCCACGTGGGACGAGTTCCCACAGGAACAGATCAGCGAAGAAGCAGCGCAGCGCACTCAGATGGCCGAGTCTGGACGAAACGCTCAGCAGTCGGTCTGGGTAGCTTCTTTGCCGATCCTCGACGAACTCACCGACACGCAGGGCTCCGGTGGCTGCCACGTACTCCGCGGCGAGCTGGCGTGTCCACTGGTCAGGCCGGGATACCTCGGGATGCTTCGACTTCAACCAGCGGCCCACGACGCGGAGGCGGCAGCGCACGCTCCGCTTCGTGCTTGGTCGTAACGTCGAAGTCTCGTACCAACGCGTGCACCACGACAGCCATACCGGATCGATGCTGCTGAAGTTCACGCATCGCCTTGGCTTCGCGGAGATGTACGGAGCTAGAGGAGAAGACAGGATGCCCAGCGCGACGAAGGCGTGGGACAGCATGAAGGCCTGCTTCAGGACGTAAGCGCATTCCTGGTTGCGGAGTTGCTCCAGCGATCCGGTCGTCAGGGCTGTAAGCTCAGCGCTTCCATGGACCAGGAACAGTTCGCACAGGGCATTCTGCACCTCCAGGTGGAAGTAACCCGTGTAGCCCAAGCGTTTCAGCTCGGCCTGCACCTCGCCGATCGAGTGGTCCATCGCATCGCGACCGAAGATCTTGCTCGCCAGCGAACGGCGCCGAAGGATACAGCGGTCCTGGTTGCGGAGCCCAGGCAAATCAACCGCACAAAGCAGGGCTGCTAGGGCAAGCACATGCTGCAGTGTGTTGGCCGTCGTCTGCGCTCCTTTGCAGCGACGGTACACACTGGTCCAACTCTCCTTTTGCCAAACCCAGAACACGGTTCCGGTCTCGTGCATCTCCACCATCAGATGACGCAGCAGGGAGTGCTGCGACTGCTGTGCCTTCGTCAAGCGAAGACAGGCCTCCAACGGTTCCAGAAGACGGGCAAGCGGATCACCCAGACGCAGATGCAGTGAGTCTCCCGTAGCTACGGCGGCGATGCGGTCCCGCTCCCACATCGTGAACTCCGGTGTTCGGTCGAAGCAGCTCACGTCGAACCGCACGGAGAAACACATGTTGCCCTGTAGCTCAGGCATCATTCCTCCGTTCCGAGAAGGGGATGGCGAAGTGCGGGAAGGCTGCCCATCGTTCTTGCAAGAGCTTCCGTGAGATCGTGTGCGCTCAGGTGGATGTAGATCAGCGTGGATTGCAGCACCCGATGACCGGCAAGGGTTGCTAGGTGGTGCATATCGAGCCCCGCCCGTGCCAGGTCCGTCAGGCGCAGGTGTCGCATCGTAGGTGTCGTCAGGCTCGGCAGTTCACTGCTCACCGACATGCGTTCAACGACCTTGGTCCAGGTGTACGACGTGATCGGCGACATCCGGTTCCTAGGAGATTCCGAAAGAAACACCGTGTCGGGATCGCAACGCATGGTCCGTCGCCGATTGAGGTACTGATGCAGCAGAGCCGAAGTTGTGGGCGAGTACGGGATTACCTTGCCGCTGCGATTCTTCGTGGTCTCGGCTCGCACCGTCAGCAGCTTCCGTGCAAAATCAAAGTCGCTGACCGCGATCGAACACAGCTCTTCCCTCCGCAAGGCACCGTCATAGGCCAGCGCAAGCATGGCACGGTCGCGGATGCAGTACCCTGCCGTTGCGCGAAGAAGCCTTGCCCACTCCTCATCCGTCGGAATCCACGGCAGTTTGCGAACTCTTCGGATCGGACCAGCCGCACGAAAGACCATCGCCCCGTAACATCGGAAAGCACCTCCACGAGAGACCGGGTTCTGCTCGCGCACGCTTTCCTCGACCAAATATTCAAAGAACAGCCGCAAGGCTGTCACCCTTTGGATCAGAGTGGCGTTCGCAAGCCCCCTTGCTCTCGACTCATTGATCCAGCCGGCAACATCGGACCGCGTACTGGTTTCGCAGCTACTTCCTTGAAGGAATGCAGCGTACGATTCGACTCCGCGCGCATACGCGTCGAGTGTGTTGGGCGCCAAGCCGAACTGCTCCCGCATCGTCAGCCACGCACGCGCATGCGTCAGCCCAGCCAAGTGTCGATGCCGGTCGAAATCGAAACGAAGAGCCATGGCCACCTCGCTTGCACGCGTTTACCATCGCACGCGCGTGCGATGGCAAACGCGCAACCGTTCTACACCCGGACAAAGCTCAACAACACAAAAGAAGCTAAGCTCAATTCCATTTAACTATGGTCATGAGTTCGTTGGCCTCGGTGGTGACGATGGCGAAGCTCTGGAGCCAGTGGCC
>CAXTGN010000674.1:0-2993 GCA_964243455.1 uncultured Acidobacteriaceae bacterium | reverse complement strand
GCGAGGATAGGTAGATCGTTGATACTGGCGTGGCGCACACGCATCAGGCCGTTCTCGTCGAACTGCCAGTTCTCGTTTCCATACGAGCGGAACCAGTCGCCGGCCTCATCGTGCCACTCATAGGCGAAGCGCACAGCAATACGATCGTCTGAATAAGCCCAGAGTTCCTTGATCAAACGATAGTCAAGCTCGCGCTCCCATTTGTTGGTCAGGAAGCCGACGATCGCTTCACGTCCACTCAGGAAGGTCGAGCGATTGCGCCAGCAGCTGTCCAGCGTGTAGGCAACGGAAACAGCTTGGGGATCCCGAGAGTTCCAGGCATCCTCAGCCGTCCGCACCTTTTGAGTAGCGGCCTCAAGCGTAAACGGAGGAAGCGGAGGACGTTGTGTCAACACGTAATCCTTCTGCAGTAAGTCGACCGCATTTTGGCCCTCGCGGTATGCCCATCGTCGGCATGCCGCTGCGGGAGCCACGTTCGGCCTTAGACGTTGATGGCCATGCCCTCAACGGCTGAGAAGCCATCCAGCAGTGCTTCATACAACGTCGGATGGGCATGAATCGTGAACATCATTTCTTCGACAGTGGCTTCGAGCTCGATAGCGGTCACGCACTCACTGATCAACTCGGTAGCTGAGGGACCGATGATGTGGACCCCAAGAATCTCGCCGTACTTTGCATCCGAAACCACCTTGACGAAGCCATCATGCGCGTCAAGAATCGTCGCCTTGGAATTACCAACGAACGGGAACTTGCCGACCTTAACCTGGTACCCCTTCTCCTTCGCCTGCGCTTCAGTGAGGCCAACGGAACCGATCTGTGGATCGCAGTACGTGCATCCCGGAACCCGGTCCTTGCGGACGGGCCGGGCGTACTTGCCAGCGGCTTTTGAAGCCACAACAATACCGGCCATCGCCCCGACATGCGCCAGTTGCGGAAGACCGCCGACGATATCGCCGATGGCATACAGACTGGGGATGTTGGTCTCCATCCATTCATTCACCTTGACGAAGCCTCGCTCAAGCTCCAGCCCTACCGTATCCACGCCTGTGTCATAGGTGCGCGGAACGCGGCCGATAGCAACGAGCACTTTATCCGCCTGCTTAACCTGCTGCTTGCCTTGTGCATCGGTCCAGGTAACGCGTGCCCCGGCCTGGTCTTCTTCGATCTTCTCAATCGTCGAGATCTTTACGCCTGTGTTGATGTCGATCCCACGCTTCTTGTACTGCCGTGCAAGCTCTTTAGACACCTCTTCATCTTCAACCGGGACAACGCGGGGCAATGCCTCGAGAATGGTGACTTCCGCCCCAAAGCTGTTCATGACCGAGGCGAACTCGACGCCAACCGCACCCGATCCGATCACGATCATCGACTTGGGCATCTGCGCCAGGGTCAGGATTTGCATGTTCGTCAGGATCGTGTCGTCGGCCTGGTATCCGGGAAGCATGCGCGCGTCGGAGCCCATGGCCAGAACGACTTTCTTGCCCTGCACTGTCGCCTTCGTCTGTTGGGTATAGCCCTCGGCCTGCAGATCACGGCCGCGGTTCTGCGCCTTGTCCTCGTCAGTAACCTCAACGGACCAGATGCCGTCCTTGGGTAGTCCTGTCAGACGGCCATGGCCACGTACCACCGTGATCTTGTTCTTCTTCATAAGGAAGTCAAGACCCTTGGTGTGCTTGGAGGTGATGTCGTTCTTGCGCTTGATGACGTTGTCCCAGTTGAGCCGGGGTTGGTCGACGTTCTCGATGCCGTAGCTGCTGGCGTGCTTGAGATGGTCCCAGACCTCCGCCGAGAACAACATGCTCTTGGTGGGAATGCAGCCCCAGTGCAAACATGTGCCGCCAAGCTTGTCCGTCTTCTCGATCAAAGCCACTTTCAGACCGAGTTGGGCAGCGCGGATGGCGCAGCTGTAGCCGGCGGGGCCGCCGCCGATAAGGACCAGATCGTAGATCGTTTCTGCCAAGGGTCGTGAGCTCCGTGTACGCGTTCCAGACATGGCAGATGCGGCACTTTGCCGCGATTGCAATGCGGATTCAGCCCTTTCAGTTTACGCCGAACGGGCCCATCGCATTGGATTCACCGACAAACACATAGATGCAACCAGCTTTGGCGTGCAGGGAGGCGCGCCTTTCTATGCAGAATTTCAGATACAGTGAGACCGGTTTGGCCCTGACCAAGCGGTATGAAGGCTTGAGGCTTCGCTCCTACCAGGACCAGGGTGGCGTTTGGACCATCGGCTATGGACACACAGGCAAGGATGTTCGCCCCGAACAGGACATCACGGCGCTGGAGGCAGAGGCGCTCTTGCGTGTCGACCTCCGCAACGCCATCGACTGCGTGAACCGTGCCATCAAAGCACCTCTGGAGCAGAATCGCTTCGATGCCCTGGTGGACTTCTGCTACAACGCCGGCATGGGTAACTTCGCGCGATCGAGCCTTCTGGTGAAGGTAAATTCGCAGGATTGGCAGGGCGCCGCCGACCAGTTCTGTTTATGGATCAACGTAAACGGCCAACCGAACCGGGGACTACAAAGACGTCGCGCCGCGGAGAGGGCGATGTTTTGCGGGACATACCGCGCTAACTCCATCGCCTAGCTTCTGTCTCAGCGGACCGCATGCAGTGAACAAAGCAGAGAGGCCACCCTTGTAGGTGGCCTCTCCCTTTACCTTATAAGGAACCTAGTCGCCTGCGACCAGATCCTCTTCCTTCTGTTCCACTTGCGCTGATGCCGCTGATGCCGCAGCCTTGATCTCACCTAGCGCCACAAAGCCACCCGGAAGCTCTGGCTCCTTCAGGATTTCCTTGCGGTACAGCTTGGCCATGCGAGCATTCTCCGCTTCCTGCTTCAGCTTTGCATCGCGTGCACGGGTCTTCTCCTCGCGGGCGTTCTTGGCAATGCCGGACTTCTCAAAGGTATCGTTCGCCGCAGAGTTCACGTGGGCCTCGTTCAGAACCAGGTCATACTTCTCCTGCTTCTCAATGCCGACCTTCTTGC
>CAXTGN010000673.1:579-3004 GCA_964243455.1 uncultured Acidobacteriaceae bacterium | reverse complement strand
CCTGCTCTACGGGCAAGGCCGACCGCAGGCCCCGGGAGTAGAGCTGTGGCGAGTCATCGGGCGGTGACTTGTCAGATCCGATACTTGGGTTTTGTCGGGCCGGATTACTTCCGACAATGCGACTTATGAGGACTAACCTGCTCACTCGTATGGTGAGGAATGATCATGTTCATTCTACGACCCTTGTGGAATAGGAGGATTGAGGTAGCACAGTCTCGACTCAGGCGGCGGTCTGCCGGGTGACGGTGAGCACGGTGATGTCATCGTCCTGGCCGAAGCCGACGGCGGTATTAGCGACGTGCTCTGCGGTGGGAAGCTGGCGCATGAGTTCGTTGAGGCGGTCGAAGCCGTAGAGCTCTCCGTGGTGGTTGCGGGCTTCGACGACGCCGTCGGTGAGCAGGGTGAGCTGCTGGCCGTGGGAGACGTCGATGGTGGTCTCCTTATACTCCACGTTTTCGACGATGCCGAGGGGCAGGCCGCTTGGCAGCTCCAGCTCACGGCCGTCCAGATACGGCTGGCAGTGGCCGGCGTTGGCCATGGTGGCGCGGCCTGCCGCGTCGATGCGGATAGCGCAGCAGGTGACGAAGCCTCCCTGAGTGCGGCCGAGCAGGCGGCGATTAAGACCGGCGAGGACGGCGGCCGGGCTGGGATCGTACTCGGCGAGGGTGCGGAGCGCGCCGACGATGAGGGAGACGGTCATGGCAGCGCGCAGACCCTTGCCGCTGACGTCGCCGGCGACGATCAGGGTGCCCGGTGTGCTGTCGCCGTGAGTAACGTTGCCGCGTAAGGGGATGATCTGGAAGAAGTCGCCGCCGACCTCGCTGGCCGGGCGATAGACGCTTGAAACCGCGTAGCCGGGCGTCTCGCGCTCGGCGGCGGCGGGCACCAGCACCTGCTGGATCTCCTGCGCGGCCTTCATCTCGGCAGCGACGAAGCGCTGCCGCCGGAGCTGCTGGCTCAACTGGTTCCACACCGCGTACACCACAGCGATCAGCACCAGCAGGCGTGTGGCCGTGAAGAGGGTCATGTAGGAGCCGTAGATGGGAATCTTGACGCCTTGCAGGAGGGTGGACAGCCGGGCGAAGTGGCTCGTGGCATTCTTGCCGGCACTGGTGATCAGCTGTAGGGCGGTGTCTACGGCTACGGCGGCCATAAAGAGCATGCGGGGGACGGTCCGCTTGCTCAGGATGAGGCAGACCGCCAACAGGGTCAGAAGAAACAAAGGCAAGCTGTAGTCGTAGATCAAGAAGAAGGGTGTAGCCCAATCAACAACGACATTGGGGTGTCCGCCGGGAGCGAACTGGGACGGCAGATACACAAGATTGAACCAGAAGTTGTACATGTCCGCTATAAGGCCCGGAAAGGAGACCACAAGGCAAGCGCGTGCCCAGAAGCGAAAGCCTTTAATCCCGGAGCGGCGGGGCAGATCGGCGATGAGGAGGATCAGGCCCAGGGCAGCCACGCGAGTCGCTGTCGTAAAAGTTGCACCGATCGAATCTGCCCATCCAGAGGGCAGGGAGACAAGGGTGTGGACGACGCCACCTACTACCACATAGCTACCGAAGTACAGCCCCGTAAACAGCAGGACCCACCGGGAGCGGGACCGCGTCCAGAGCACCAGGGCCACGATACTCGTGATCAGCAACAGCAGCGTGGAGACGTTCCCGACCGTCCGGGTATGCAGGCGGTGCTCCGCCCAGGCCTCGGGCATCCTGAGGATGAGGGGACGAGCGCCCAGCAGGAGCGGGCCCTGCAAGCCACTGGCATCCGACGGGTCGGTTGCGTCCCGGTAGCCCGCCCACATCCGGAGCGCGAGCACGCCGCTGCTCGCGCCGGTTGGCGGCGGCAGCGGAATGGCCACGGGCTGCGGAGTATAGAACCAGCTTGGGTGCGGCGGCATGGCTCCTTCACTGCCGATCTTGACGCCGTTCCAGTAGACCTCCGCGGTGGAGTCGAGCGGCGGCAAGAGAAGCGCGAGCGGCTGCTTGCTGGTGGGGTCGAGTGCGATCTCCCGCCGGTACCAGGCGTAACCCCAAAGGCCGGGATGACCGGCATCGCCCCAGGGTTGGTCGGCGGGTAGCTGCGCCCAGGAGTGGTCGTCGAAGGTTTGTTGCGCCCATGCGAGGTCGTCGCCGGTGTGGAACTGCCAGAGACCGGTGATGGGGCGCGTGCCGGGGCCGATGCCAGCGGCATTGAAGCGATCTGAGGACTTCGGTTGCGCCGCGGAAGACGATTGCTCCGGAGCGCTCTGGGCGCCGCACAAAGGCATTAATGCGTAGCAAAACGTCAGCAGAAACATGAAATGACGCGCGGCGGCTGTCTGCCTGCCGAGCACACCGATTGAAAACATGCACAAACTATAGCAGTGCCACCATCATCAATTAGGGTCGCGTCAATCCGGACTCAGGCGTGCGCACGACGTCGA
>CAXTGN010000673.1:0-569 GCA_964243455.1 uncultured Acidobacteriaceae bacterium | reverse complement strand
CAATGCTATGAGGAGTCGTCGCTTGTCCAAAGGTCCGCAGCGAGGTCGATAGGTAACGACAAACGCCGTTATCGTCATTGCGATGCGCTGATTGGCGGCGTTCGGGAACGTGTGGGCTTAGGGAGCTTTCGGGCCGTGGTTGGGTGGTGCTTTGAGTTTGGGTACGAAGCAGTCGAAAGTGGGTGCGTCGACCTGCTCAGGCCGAGTGGGGTTGTTGCGTGGCCTGGAAGTCCCGGACAATCCTGAGGTACTGGCCGGCTTTTTCGGTGATTTTTTCGGGTTCTCCGGCGGCAATGGCTGTGGGGTCGACGAGGTCTGCGCCTACGCCAAGAGCGATGGCTCCGGCGTGAAGGAAGTCGGCGGCTGTGGTGAGCGAGACGCCGCCGGTGGGGATCATTTCGACGTGGGGGAGGGGGGCTTTGAGGGCGCGGAGGTAGGGGGCGCCGCCCATGGCGTTGGCGGGGAAGACCTTGATGACGTCGGCGCCGGCCTGCCAGGCGGTGACGATCTCGGTGGGGGCGAGCGCGCCGGGGAGGACGGCGATGGAGTACCGGTGACAGAGCTCGATG
>CAXTGN010000672.1:0-3005 GCA_964243455.1 uncultured Acidobacteriaceae bacterium | reverse complement strand
GCACACCCGGCGATTGGACGCCACTTGGCAACCTCGTCCGCACGCCACAGATCACCGCGATTCATTGCACCTCGTCTGACGCGCCCACCTGCAACGTGGACGGCTCCAACCTATTCCTGGTGCAGTCCTTCAGCCCGGGGAAGGATTTCGCAAAACCCTCTGAAGTGCCCTCCGGCTTCGCTGGCAACACCCTGCCCGTTCCGACCCCCACGGACGGGTCCACTCTCTACCTGAAACTTCGCGACGACCCTAACGAGGTAGCGGCGGTCACCCTTCCGCAACCCATCTCCAAGCCGGTCGCAGCACAGCCTGCAGCGAATGCCCAACCCGCCGCCCAGCCACCGGCAGCGAACGCATTTTCAAATGCTCCGCCCGCTGCACAACCGGCCCCCGCCGCCCCGGCGCCAACCCAACCATCAACACCAACACCGGCACCCACACCGCAGCCGGCAACAGCCCCGCAGCCCTAGCCCTCCGATCGACCGCCAGCCTTGCGTGTAATTACGCCTTGGTTTGCTAAAGTCGAATCAGGCCGCCAACCGAGCACAAACACCTGTCATCCTGAGCGCAGCGCGGAAGCGCGCAGCCGAAGAGCCCCTGTTTTGCCGCGCGAGGGCCGCAGGCACAACCCAGCCCTCCTTACGAATACCTGGAAGGGCACGGCTTCAGCCTTGCCACAAACACCAAAGCCGCGGCTCCAACCGTCAACCAAAACACCAGGTACCCACCCAAGTTCAATATCGAACGTACTTTGCAGAAAAGTACCCCGGGGGGGCACTACACCGAGCCACCCACATCTGCCAGAACAGCTTGCCCCAGCACCATCCGGAGCTGCTTCTCATCCTCAAGCAGCCGCCCCATGGCTGCACCCACCAGGACGAGCAGAGGCGCCGGCCCACATCGCAGCTCCGGGAGCTCGCCCAGCCGGCCCGCCACGTGCCCCTGCCGCTCCGTAGCCGCATGCGACACCGCCGCACAGGGCATAGCTTCTGGCAAGCCAGCCTGAACCAGCTCCCGCTGCAACCGGCGGAGATCGCGCCCCGGCATGTACACCACCAGCGTCGCATCCTCCGGCAGGGTGCCGCGCCAGATCGGCGTCGTATCATTCTTGTCCGCCGCGTGGTGCCCTGTAACAAAGATCAGCTTGGACGCACTCGTGCGGTCCGTGAGCGGCAACCCCAGCGAGGCACCCGCCGCGAACGCCGCCGTCACACCAGGCACCAACTCAAACGGCACCCCTGCCCCGCGCAGCGCGGCAATCTCCTCACCCGCGCGCCCAAACACCAGCGGATCGCCGCTCTTCAGTCGCACCACAGACTGCCCTGCCCGCGCTGCATCGATCATCAACCGATGGATCCCGCTCTGCGTAATCCGTGGCCGTCCACAGCGCTTGCCCACACTGGTTACCAACGCCTCAGGCCCAGCCAACGCTAGCACCTCGTCCGGCACAAGGTCATCATGGAACACGACATCCGCGCTCTTTAGCAGGCGCAGTGCCTTGACAGTAAGCAGCTCCGGATCACCCGGCCCAGCCCCCACCAGGTACACCGTCCCCTTCATCGCTCGCGTGGTCTTCAAAGCACGGACTCCTCGGGCGCCTCGAGATCCAGAGCATCCTCACCCACCGCAGGCGCCGGCTCAGGTACATAGCCCTTGGGCGCAAAGCCAAACTCCCGCGCATGCTGCCGCGCCCGCATGCGCGCTGGGCAGGCGTCGAATCCGCACACCTCGCGCTGCGCCAACTCATGCAGCAGCTGTTTGCGCGGTTCGCCGATCGGCTCTACCGCGGTTACCTCGCGTCGCAGCCGGCCCAGCTCCATCAGCCACTCGCCCAGATCCAGTGGCAACGCCGCATTAATTTCCTTACGCAGCCGCTGCGCCAGCGCCGGGCTCTCGCCGGCCGTGGAGATCGCAATCTGAAGCTCCCCACGCCGCACAATCGAGGGGAAGTAGAAGTCACAATACGGCGGGTCATCCACGGCGTTGCAGAGCACGTCGCGCTCGGAGGCCTCCGCAAACACAGCCCGGTTCACCTCGGCAGTCGCGGTTCCGGCAACCGCCAAAAAGACACCTTCAAGATCGCCCCAACGATACTCCCGCTGGATCCACTCGATCTGACCCGCCTCGGCCCACGCCTGCACCCGCGGCAGAGCCTTCGGTGCGATCACCCGTACACGAGCCTCCGCCTGCAGCAGGCTCTCAATCTTGCCTTCCGCGATCGTGCCCGCCCCGACGACCACACAGGGCCGGGCAGTCAACTTCAAAAACATCGGAAACAGGCTCATAGCCTCACCGCATTGCCTTCTTGACCCTTCGGTCTGAAACACTTGCCATTTGCAAGCGGCTACATATCTATATTCGGCGCCGCGTGGCGGCCCGGCGCTGGATCACGATCCACCGGCGCCACCACCGCACCCGCGATCAGGTTGCGCAGATCCTCATCGCTGGTCCGGTTGAAGTACCCACGAAGGTTTTCGCCCTCATACCGGTGAACGACATACCCCTGCAGCAATCGCTCGATCGCTTGCGGTACGTCCTCTGCGGCAGCACGGTAGCCAATCGGCCGCGCAGGCCGAGCGTGTTCCCCAATGGCACCACCGACGCAGAAATAGAACGCATCCACAAGCGCTCCGTTCTTCTTGATCTTCTTGCCTTCGAGCCCGATGTCCGCGATCCAGTGCTGCCCACAGCTGTTCGTGCAACCCGTGACATGGAGCTTGATCTGCTGGTCGAAGCCCGGCATGCGCTCTTCCATCTCCTCGACCAGCCATTTCGCAAAGCCTTTTGTCTCTGAGATAGCCAGCTTGCAGAACTCGGTCCCCGTGCACGCAACGGCACCGCGATAGAACACCGACGGCTCCACCTGCAAGCCAAGCGCGGCCAATTCCCCGGCCAACTCCTGCACTAGCTCGTTAGGGACATTCACAATCACGACGTTTTGCATGATGGTCGTCCGCAGATGCCCGTCGCCGAACCGCTCCGCCAGGTCTGCCAGCGAGTGCAGA
>CAXTGN010000671.1:0-3007 GCA_964243455.1 uncultured Acidobacteriaceae bacterium | reverse complement strand
GCCGAGTTTATACAACCGAACGCCGCGGAATGGCCGAGGGGGCCAATCATCAATTGCATCAACTCAACAAAACCTAACACAGCGCCTCTTCATTGCCTCTTCATTGTCCTGCCCCCGAGTGTTAGTGACACTTGCAACCTTTGGTATATAGGCACCGCCAATTGCGCCTTTTTCCCCTACTGATCGGTGCCAGCCTTACCATCGCGTCAGCCGCCTTCAGCCTGGTCCACGGCGAGGAGGCATTGCATTTGCGGGAGGGCTGGCGGGAGGACTACAGGCGGCCGGACACGGTTCCGTATCCCGACGCCAATCCCTGGTCAGCCAAGAAATCCCAGCTCGGCGCGACGCTGTTCTTCGACCCGGTGCTGTCGAGCAGCCGGGGGATGTCGTGCGCGAGCTGCCACTTGCCGGGCATGGCCTGGGCTGACGGCCTGCCGCGGTCGGTTGGCGACCACCAGCAGGTGATGGATTTCCGTTCGCCGACGCTGCTGAACGTCGCCTGGCCCCCGCGGCTGGGGTGGGACGGCAAATTCTCCGACATAGAGGCGGTCTCGTTCGCCGCGATCTCCGGTCCGGCGAGCATGGCCCTGCCCGCCGAGGAGGCGCTGGACCGCCTTGCCGCCAACCCGGCCTATGTGCGGCGGTTCGAAGCGGCATTCGGACGCGGCGCGATCAGCCAAGCCTGGGTGGAGCAGGCCCTGGCGACCTTCGAGCGCAGCCTCGTGTCGGCGGCGGCGCCGTTCGACCGCTGGGTTGCCGGCGACGAGGCCGCCGTGGACGACGCCGCAAAGCGCGGCTTCGCCCTGTTCGATGGCCGGGCGGGCTGCTCCGGCTGCCATAGCGGCTGGGCGTTCACCGACAACTCGTTCCAGGACATCGGCAGCGCGACCGGTGGCGATATTGGCCGGGGCCGCCTGTTCCCGTCATCGGTGGCGCTGCGCTATGCGTTCAAGACGCCGACGCTGCGGGATGTCGCGATCCGCGCGCCCTACATGCATGACGGGTCCCGCGCCACGCTCGCCGCGGTGGTTGAGCTGTATGACCAGGGCGGCATCGCCCGGCCGAGCCGTTCGCGGGCCATCAGGCCGCTTGGCCTCACCGTGGCCGAGAAGTCTGACCTCGTCAGCTTCCTGGGAACGTTGACCGGCGATCCTCAGCAGGTCGCCCCACCCCTGCCGCCACGCTGAGACTGCCCTGCAACGGGCGGACCAGGCGCTGGACGACATAGCAGCCGTATTACTGAAAAGAGGCAGCGATGAAACTGGCTGAAGCCTATCCTGCGAGCAAAGACCTGCTCCTGGCTGTTGCCGTCCGTCCTTAGTTCTGGACGAGACTATGCGCCATCGGCAGGGCGAAGCCGAGCAGGGCAAAACCCGCGATAAACAGAACTCCGCCGGCTCGTTCAAATAGCATTACCGAGGCGGGCCGGCAAACGGCCCACCAGGCTAATGCTGCGCCGGCGCAAAGCAGCGTGATAATCAGACCAATGTACATGACTATTCCATACAAGTGTTGACGGGAAACCCATACCGGTTCGCTTGGATTTAACCAGCACGCCTGAACTGCCGCACCAGCTTTTGAAAACCTAGTTAGGACGTGCAAATGCTATCACGGTCATCCTCCCTTAAAATCTCGGCGGGCCTGCCACTCCTGGTTGCAATGCTGCCTGGGCCGGCCAACGCCCATGTGAAGTGGTTTTGCGCTTACGACGTGGCTGGCGCGCCGGTCGGCCTGGAAAACGTCCTGTGCCAGGACTTCGAACTGCTGTTCGGCCTCTCCCTGGCCCTGCTGCTGATCGGCTGCATCATCAATGGAACGCCGTTCGGGGAGGCGATGCTGCGGTCGCTGGACGCGGTGACCGGCCTGCTGCGCCGCCATACCGAGGCGGTGATGCGCGTGGTGGCAGGCGGCTTCTTTTTCTCCCTCTGGGCCTGGATGCATGTCTTGCTGACGCCCGAGCTGACCACCGACCTGGCCTTCGTGCCCTGGCTGCAGCTCGCGATGGCCGGCTGCATGCTGTCCCGCCGCACCATGCCGCTCGCCTCGCTGGGCATCGTCGTGCTGTTTGGCATCGCGGTGCGGCAGTACGGGGCGTTCCACCTGATGGACTACCCGGTGTTCCTGGGCCTGGCCGCCTACCTCGCCTGCGTCGGCCTGCAATGGTCGCCGCGCGGCATCCGTCCGCTTGACATACTGCGCTGGGCGGCGGCGATCACCCTGATGTGGGCCTCGATCGAGAAGTGGGCCTATCCGCAATGGACGCTTCCGGTGTTCGTCAGCCATCCCGGCGTGAGCTTCGGCTTTGACATCGCGCTCTATATGCGGGCGGCGGGCGTGGTGGAGTTCGCCCTGGCCTTTGCCCTGCTCGGGGCGCCGCTGGTTCGCCGCAGCGCGGCCATCATCCTTGCGGCGATGTTCACCGCCGCGATCGCCGAATTCGGCTTCATCGACGGCGTCGGCCACTCCTGCATCATTGCGGCGCTGCTCGGGGTCTTGGCTGACGACGTTCGGGGTCCGGTCCGGCGCTGGGCGCCGCTGATGCTTCCGCTCAACTATTCCGCGGCGCTCGCCACCTTCTTGGTAGCCTATTACGGCCTGCACACGGTGATGTTCAGCGGGGTGACGCTTTAGCATCAGTGGACCGCGACAACTAAGTGCATCTTGGGATGGATGCCGCACAGGACATTGAAGGTGCCGGCCACGTTGAAGGGGATCTCAACATCGTGGCCGGGTTCCTGGTCGCCGGAGTCGAAATTGAAACGGCTCGACTCGACATAGGCGTGATGCGACAGGTCCGCATCATCGTTGACGATGCTGACGATATCGCCACGCTTGACGTCAAGCCGGCCCGGCCTGAACTCCCGCCCACGTTGGGACACCTGGTGGGAGGGCCGGGCAACACTTGATCCCGCTGGCGGCAACAGCAGCGAAGCGCCAGCCAGCGCCGCAGCCAAGGCGGGCACAGCCCACCATGCCCGTTTTGTCCGCGGATGTTTTATTTTGTCGC
>CAXTGN010000670.1:2527-3021 GCA_964243455.1 uncultured Acidobacteriaceae bacterium | reverse complement strand
CCCTGACCCCTCAAGCCATACATCCCGGTCCGGCTCAGCCCATCCGTACCCACTAAGGTCGCCGCTGTTACGCCTTGAACACCATCGTTGCCGCCCATCAGGGACTGGTTAGCCACCGCGAGCGGCATCGCCGTGGTTCCGTTCCCGAGCGTGGCGACGCATAGCCCGGATGGACCTCTGGAGGGTCCAGTACCGGTGTTGACCGCCTGAGCCAAGCTCGACCAGAACGTCGAAGCGCCTGCACTGGCGTCGATGTTGTCGAACACTTCCGGAAGGCTGCCCGGAATTTGCAGCACCAGCTTCCAGCTTCCCGACTTCGAGCCGCTCGCCAGCGCGAGGCCGATGTTGTTGCCCTGACTTCCCGTATAGATCGCCGTCAGCAGTAGCGGATAGCTGCTGGTAGTCGAGTCGTAGAGCATGGCGTAGTTCGCAGCGCTGTCGGTGCCGTCGGTCACCCGAACCGCCACCATAGCGCCCGAACCCTGTTGCACGGC
>CAXTGN010000670.1:1187-2517 GCA_964243455.1 uncultured Acidobacteriaceae bacterium | reverse complement strand
TCATATTTGCGGGGCTGGACCGACCCGAAGGCAAGCGTGTAGTCAGCCATCGTGCCGAAGACGACCGGCTGATTGACCGGGCCCCAACTCGCGGTTCCCACCAGACCAAGCAGGTTCGTGGGTGCACCGTTAAGGCTCAGCGTCTGCGGCGAGACGATCTGCACATAGAGATCAGGGACGACGAGAGCGGCGCTGTTGAGCGCTCCGGCCTGGGTGATTTGCGCCATGGCTCAGTGTTCCTCCCCGGACGTCGTGTTGGCCGGGTAGTGCTGCAGGACCTGTGTCTGGATCACCATAGAAGCATGACCGCTGCTCAGGATCGCGGAGATGATCGTCGGATCCGTCAGCATCTCACCCCTCGAGTAGGGTCCGAACGCATGCAGGACGACGATGGCCGTGGTGGAAGCAATTGTCATGACATTCCCATTAGGTAATCAGTGCGATTTGAGGCTTCATGGACGCGGCTTTCGCGGCGGCGATCGCGTTCGCAGATGCCATCACCCGCCCGAGATCTGCGCCAGATGGAGAAAAAGTCGGCATGAGCCAGCCGCCTTCCGCAAGCTCGTTCCAGGCGTAGATCAAGCCGATCTGAGCGGGACAAGCCGCTGGATTCCTGTTCACAACGTTGATCAGGTCGACGATATGCGATCCGATTGCATCGTCCGATGGCGTTTCGTAGTAGTTCTGCATCGAGAGGTTGCTCGACACTGGATAAAATGGCTGCGGGTTGGCGATCAACGGTCGCTGATCCCAGCCTGTCATTGCCGTGGGTATCATTCCGAAGCCGGCATTGATCCTCGCCGACCAATCTTCTTCCGCCGCCTCGGCAAGCGCGGCGAATGGCTGAGTGGCCCCTGTCAAGCGTGGTGTGGCGTAAGAGCCGGCGGCGTCCGCACCAGCTGCCCGTGCTGCTGGTATGTTCGAATAATCGGCCAAAGCGGCTCCGGAGAGCCAGACAATGTATGGATTATTAGCTCCTGCCGCCCTCACCTGATTGCGGACAAAACTTATTGCCGTGGCGATACCACCGGCGGGTAGCCCTGCCTCCTGCGTGTCTGAAGCATCCAGCACGAGATAGAGCGGACGGCCGTCAAGGACGGTCATGTAGCCAGGCTGAGTCATCATCGCGATGTCGCGCAGGAGCGACGGCTGATCTTCGCCGTCTTCACCCCAATTCGAGGCCTGACCTAACATGCAGAACCGCAACTTGGAGCGTATTGAACTTGACAGATACAACTGCAATGCAAGGCTGAGCGTGTCGTCGGGTTGATAACTGTCGAATGCCCAGAACGACAATCCCGCCTGTACTGCTGCCGAGATCTCGAAGTCC
>CAXTGN010000670.1:0-1177 GCA_964243455.1 uncultured Acidobacteriaceae bacterium | reverse complement strand
ATGGCGGCGTTCGATGGTAGCCGCATATTATAGGGACCTGGAGAGAGGGCTGCAGCGCATTGCTGGTCCACGGGATTGCCGGGATCGTACCATGCGTCGAAACGGATTGCTCCGAGAGGCGGCACGACCAGCGCCGAAGGAGGAGCCAGACAGCTGAAACCGACTTCCGGTCCTGTCCCCGATAAAGTTCCCACGCCAAACAACATCTGCGCACCAGACATGCGCAGGGTGGTGGGATACTCGACCGTATAGTTGAGATTACGTCGATACAGGTTCGCGATTTCCGACTCGTCGGTCTCGACGGTGCCGTGGTAGAGCAATCGCCCTACCGTTCCGTCAGCCAGAGGCAGCCAATCGATGTTCGCCAAGGCATTGTCGATAACTGCGGCAAGACTGTCCCGGCCCCCGGGGGTGGGACACCAAACCGATACCATGAAGCCCTGGACTTGGCGTCTGGTCTCCATCTCCGCAGTGCTGCTGCCCACGACGCGTCCCTGAAGAACGGTTGCACCTGCAACAGCGATGACACAATCCTGGACAGAAGCGGACGGGATCAGGCTTGCAAGTGCCAGCGCAGCACTCTGTGGCGTATCCGCGTCGGTGAGACTGTAGGCGTGGGCGACTCCATCGACGATCAAACCGACCGATTGGCCGCTTCCGCCGTCGCCACTCAGGGTCGCGGTGTTACCTGTAATGCTGATTATCAAGCTGGGGGTCGTCTGGCCGATCGTCCGCCATATCCGTCCGTAGCGAGAAGTGTCTCGTGTTGAATTTGTTTGGCTGAAGACAGTTACCGTCTGAGTGCCGGCAAGTAGATCTGCATTGAGTGTCTTGTTTGCAGGCCATCCGCGATAGATCTTGACTGCCATCCCGGTCGCGCTCCCGCTCTCGATCCCAAGCGGATACGCAGCCGAGAGGATCTGGGCGCAGATCGCCTCTTCTACATCCGAAAGATCTGCCAAACGGGTGTCTCCAGGGTGAAAGGCTTCGGCAATCGCCAAGTCCTTAGGCGACGCGTTTCGACCCGGCTCGCAGCCACTCAGGTCGTGGCAATACCCACGAGCAGCTTGCAGCCGTAGATCGTCGTCTCCGAACTCATGATCACGTAGATCTGCGAGCTCGGGTCCTGCAGGCAACCCCAGGCCCAGTGTCAGGCCCGGGATCGCTGGCATCAACA
>CAXTGN010000669.1:0-3021 GCA_964243455.1 uncultured Acidobacteriaceae bacterium | reverse complement strand
GTTGAACCGCGCCGTCTATCTTCCAAACCCTGCCGCGCCTCTCTACTCCAGTGGCGAGCGCACGCTCAGCACCACCGCCCTGGCCTGGTCCGGCAAGTTGACCTTTACCCCCATCGCCTCGACCATAATCGAGTTTTCCTCCTTCGGTGATCCGTCCAAGCGCAACGTCGCTCCGGGTTGCGTCGTCGGCAGCGTGCTCTGCACCCAGTTCTCCGGCACAAACTACGGCATTGTCAGCGACTCCTATAACTACGGCACCCGCGACTCGATCGCACGCCTGAACAGCATCCTCTACAAGGGCCTTACCGGCTTCCTTGCCTACGCCTATAGCACCGAGCACTTCACGGATTCACCGCTGATCAATAGCTACTCCATCAGCGACCGTACCGCTCAGCCCTATATTCAGTACGGCTTCGGTACCTACTACAAGACCAAAGACGCGAACTACACCATCCAGGGCGAACTCCAGGCAAACGGGAACTTCCTGGGCAAGCACACAGCAATGGTGGGCTACTTCTACAACCATGTAGACTTCGCCAATTCCACCCTGCGTACCGGGCAAAACTTCGCGATTCCCGGCACCAATGCCGCGGGCGCCAATATTGCCGACCTCTATAGCAACGTTCCAACCGGAGCCATCGGCGCCTCGACGAACGCCACTTTTTACCTGAAGTCAGCGGGACCAATCGGTACCGGGTGCACCTATTGCGCCGATTACAACGGCAACGAGGTATACCTGCAACAGATCCGCGGCACCTTCAGTGGGTCGCAGGTCAACGCCCTTTCCCGTTATCACTCCGCCTATGGCAACGAAGTGTACTCGCCCAACCGGTATGTCACGGTCAACGCCGGCGTTCGCTGGGAACAGCAGGCGTACGGCGGCAGCCTTCTCACTTACCATTGGCAAGATAACTGGTCTCCTCGTCTTGGCATAACGGTCGACCCGTTCGGCGACCAGAAGAGCAAAATCTTCTTCAACTTCGCTCGGTACCAGAACCCCCTCCCTCTCGACGCAGCCATCCGGCAGCTAGGCAATGAGAGGGACGACACCGCCTTCGATTTTGCCCCGCAGAAGAATTCTGCGGGCACCGCCGTTCTCGATGCGAATGGCGCAGTCATTCCGAATACAGCGGTTGCCCTCAATGGAACCCCTAATAGCTCAAGCACGATCTTAGGCGCGCCGAACTTCGGGTCCTCCACAGGGGAAGGCATCCTGCCTGGAACCAAAATGGAGGATCTTAACGAGTACGTCCTAGGAATCGAGCGCGAGATCAAACCGGGGATGGTCTTCAAGGCACGCTATATCGATCGTCAGTTCGGTCGTATCGTCGAGGACATCGGTTCCACCTCACCGGAAGGTGCGTTGGTGGATGCCAACTACGCCGGTGGCATCGCGAATGTAAACGCCTCCTCGGACTTTTTCAACAACGAGAACGAAGTCGTATACACACCCGCTCAGTTCCTGGCGGCCAACGGTGGTCGCTCGCCCGGTCAGGTCACCAAAGCAAACTATGTTGCACCGGCCGCCGGCTGCACCTATGCCAACGATACCTCTGTAGCGAACGCAGGCTTCTTCACCACCTTCAATCTCGCGCTTCAGCCCAGCAACTTCAACGGTGCCTGTGTCACCAATGCCACCACCAACGCCGCCAGCCTCGGGCCGGATGGCAAGCCTGACGGGTTCGCCGATCCCCGTCGCCACTATCAGGGACTCGAATTCGAGCTTGATCGTTCCTTCCGAAATCACTGGCAGGCACGTATCAACTATCGATTTGCTAAGCTTTACGGCAACTACGAAGGTTTTTATCGCAACGACAACGGGCAGTCTGACCCTGGGATCAGCTCCCTGTTCGACTTCGAAGCCGGCGCGCTCGGGCTGCTCGGCGATCAGTTCAAGCGAGGGTACCTCTCCACAGATCGACGCGATACAGCCAACCTGCTCGTGTCCTACACCGTGAATCGGGACACCCCGTATTTCGGTCGCCTCAACGGCCTGTCCATCGGTACCTACGTGCATGGCCTCTCCGGCATTCCACTCAGTGCTTTCATCAGTCATCCCATCTATCTCAACCCTGGCGAAGTGCCGATCGGCGGTCGTGGCTCTCTCGGAACCACTGCCTACAACCTCTACGCAGACGCGAACGTGTCCGACACCTTCCGCATCAAGGAAAAGTACGCGATCCGCGCTGCGTTCGACGGCTTCAACATCACCAACAGCCAGCCCGAACTCAACCGCAACCAGGATCTGGATACGTCCCCCGGTGTAGCCAATGCTGACTTCAACAAGCCCTCCGGCTTTGTGCAGGCTTTCCGCGGCCGGTTCAGCCTCGAGCTGAGCTTCTAACCTGCTGAGCTTGCTCGGTACAATGAAAGGGGAGGGCCATGCCCTCCCCTTTCACGCCTTTGAGGGATGTTCCTGTGCTTGTACGCCGGCTCTGTGTCTTTGCAGTTCTGCTCTTCGGTGCGATGGCCTGCCTTACCCCTTCGCACGCCGTCACGGTCAAGCAACTCCCCCCGACTTACCGCAAATGGCTCGTTGAAGACGTCCCCTACATCATCACGCAGGACGAAAAGAAGGAATTTCTCCGCCTCACCACGGACGACCAGCGCGACCACTTCATGGAGCAGTTCTGGGAGACCCGGAACCCCACCCCGCACAGCCCGGTCAACACCTTCAAGGAAGAGCACTATCGCCGCCTCGCCTACGTCCGCGATCACTTCGGCGATGCGCGGTACAACGATGGCTGGCGCAGCGATATGGGCATGGTCTACATCACCCTCGGTCCGCCGCAGCAGATCGCCAAGCACCATGAGGGCATGGCCACACGGCCGGTAGAAATCTGGTTCTACGAATCTCCGTCGCCGGCGCTTCCACCCTACTTCAATCTCGTCTTCTATCAGCGCAGCTACTCCGACCCGTACACCCTCTATTCCCCACGTCAGGACGGCCCCACCCGCATCGTGTCCAACGACGTACACGACGACGTGCAGGCCCTCAAGGTCATCGACAAGTCCATGGGT
>CAXTGN010000668.1:0-3046 GCA_964243455.1 uncultured Acidobacteriaceae bacterium | reverse complement strand
ATGAGGTGGACCTTGTCGACGTGGAGTGAGGCGCGGACGGCTTCGAGGTCGGCGACCTGGGCGTCCATGGATTGGGGTGCGGTGGGGTTTGTGAGGTGTGAGGCCCCGGTGCCGCGCTGGTCGTAGAAGATGACCTGGCGACCCGCGGCGATGCGCTGGGTCCAGACGTTGTTCTGGATCATATAGATGTGGGAGAGGCCTGGGCCGCCGTTGACCGCGATGATCGGCGTGGCTGGGGAGGGGGCGCCGTAGGTGAAGGTCGCGAGGGTGACGTCCGGTGTGGGGACCGTGGCGGTGCGGGGCTGCTGGGCGGGTGCGGCGGCGCTGAGGAGGAGGGTGAGCGTGAGTGCGGCCAGGGGTTTGCGGTGACGGCGGGGCATTGCGTCAGTGTAGGGCAGGGCTGGTCGGCTTGGGACAGCAGGTCTCCCGTCCGGCAATGACAAACAAGAGAGGCAAAGGCGTGGATGCAGGCTTGTGCCTTCGGCCCTGTCGTCCCAATACAGGGGCCCTTCGACTGCGCTGCGCGCTCCGCTCAGGATGACGGCTTTTCGGAGGGAGGATACCGCAGGGTGTGCTGCGGGCTTAGGTGGGAGGAAAATGACGGCGTTCGTGGTCGATGAGCCACTGTTTTCGCCACAGGCCGCCGCCGTAGCCGGTGAGGGAGCCGTCGTGGCCGATGACGCGGTGGCAGGGGATGACTACAGCGAGCTGGTTGGCGCCGTTGGCTCTGGCTACGGCGCGGGTGGCGGTGGGTTGGCCCAGAGTCTGGGCGAGGTCGCGGTAGGACTGGACTGTCCCGGCGGGGATGTATTGCAGGCACTCCCAAACTTTCCTGGTGAAGGGTGTGCCGTGCAGGGCGAGTGGCGTCTGGAAGGTTGCGGAGCGGCCCGTGTAGTAGCTTTCGAGCTCGTCTGCTATCCCCTGGATGACGGGTGTGCGTTCGAAGGCGATTGCCGAGCGTGTGGCGGTTCTGAGGCGGTCTAGCTCTGTCGGAAGGGCTTTACGGTCGAAGAACTCTAGGAGGTGGAGGTGGGCGTCGTCGGCGATGGCGAGCATGGAGCCTATGGGCGTGTCAATCCAGTCGGCTTGGAGGAGGTCGCGGCCTTTGAGCTGGAGGGGGTTGTCGCGGACGAGGCGTGTGACGGCCTGGCGGAAGCCGCTGGAGGAGTCGTAGCCGGCTTCGAGCTGCGCGTCGATCACCGAGGCGCCTGCGGCGAGCTGGGCCATGCCGCGGCCGGCGCGGCGTAGGCGGGTGAGCTCGAGGAAGCTGATGCCGAGGTGGCGTCCGAAGGCGCGGCGTACCGTGGAGGGATCGAGTTTGAGGGCGACGAGGTCGGCCTCTGACCATACCTTGTCGGGCTGCCCTTCGAGACGCTCCATGAGGTCGGTTACGAGGGGGTCGCGTTCGCGGCCGAGGTCCAACGGACGGCAGCGGAGGCAGGGGCGGTAGCCGGCTTGCAGGCAGGCGCCTGGAGTGTCGAGGAATTGGGTGTTTTCGAAGAGGGGCTTGCGGGCGGGGCAGGTGAGACGGCAGAAGATCCCGGTGGTGGCGACGCAGACGAAGGCGTGGCCGTCGTAGGTGGGGTCGCGCGCGAGCAGGGCAGCGTAGAGCGTCTCCGGGGCGGGGAGGAAGAGCGACATACGACTGTTATAGCGAGATGCTGGAGGGTTTGCTGTTGGATTTCGGGCGTGTCATTCGGTGACTGATCAGGGCATTCTGGCGCTGAGCTGAGCTGCTTGCCGGCGCGGGCAGATACTGAGGTCCTTCGCTTTGCTAAGGATGACGATTGACTTGCGGACTTTGCTGATATGAAGTGGTGCGTGTTGCGGACTCGCGCTAGATGCCGAGGATCTGACGGACTTCGGTGAGTGTGGCTTTGGAGAGGCCTGGGGAGTTGATGAGCCATTGCACGAGGCTTGTGCCGTGCGGCTTGCAGGCCACGCTTGCGCCCCGATCTTTGAGGAGTTTGAGGAGCTCGATGTGGCCCTTTTGTGCGGCGAGGCTTAGGGCTGTTTCGTCGTGCTGGTTGCGGGCGTCGAGCTGGGCGCCTTTGCCTAGCAGCAGTTTGCCTAGTGTGACGGAGCCCTCGAGGGCGGCGAGCATGAGGAGCGTCCAGCCGTTCTTGTTGACGAGGTTGGCGTCGAGGCCGGTGTCGAGCGCGGTGTGTAAGGCGGGCTCGTCGCCACGCTTGATGAGGGTCTGGGCGGCGCGGTAGGAGATGGACATGCGTTACTCGGCCAACTGCTGGGGCTTGGAGCCGAAGTCTTCGCCGAAGTAGAAGCGCTCTACGACCATGCAGTAGATGTGCTCGAGGGCGAGGTGGGACTCCTGGATGTTCATCGTGGTGTCCGACGGGATGATGACGTTGAGCTCGGCGAGCTCTGCCATGCCGCCGCCGTTGTTGCCGGTGTAGGCGACCGTGCGGACGCTCATCTCTTTGGCCTTCTTGAGGGCCTTGATGCAGTTCTTGCTGTTGCCGGAGGTGGAGATGGCGAGGAGGACGTCGCCCTCGTTGGCGAGGGCTTCGACCTGGCGCTCGAAGACGTTGTCGTAGCTGTAGTCGTTGCCGATGGCGGTGAGGATGCTGGTGTCGGTCGTCAGCGCCACTGCGCGTAACGCGGGGCGGTCGACGGTGAGGCGGCTGACGAACTCGGCGACGAGGTGCTGGGCGTCGGCGGCGGAGCCACCGTTGCCGCAGACCATGAGTTTCCTGCCGGCCTTCATGGCTTCGGCGGTGATCCGGCCGGCTTCTACGACGGTCTTGTGGATGGCCTCGTCGTTGAGGACCCTGGTCATGGTGGCTATGGATTGCTGTAGCTGCCTGCGGATGAGGTCGGTCATGTGCGTTGAGGCTCCGTGCTTGGGTGATGCGGTTGATGTGCTGTCTGCCAGGTTCAATTCCATGAAGACATTGGCGCGGCTGTAGCCGAGATGGGGGATGCGGTCCTGCGGGAGGTGCTGAAAGCCGGCTGACTCGTAGAGCTTTACGGCGCTGGTAAGGACCGTGTTGCTGCCGAGAAACATGGAGGAGGCCCCAAGCCGTCG
>CAXTGN010000667.1:0-3052 GCA_964243455.1 uncultured Acidobacteriaceae bacterium | reverse complement strand
CGATTGCGGGCACGCGCTACCGGCGCATCCGTGAAGTGGTGGTGCTGAAAACCCTGGGAGCGACACGTCCTCGTATTGCTTCCATCTTCTCCATCGAGTTTGGGATGCTGGGTCTGATTGCAGGTGCTGTAGGTCTGCTGTTTGCGAACATCGCATCCCGCGTTCTGCTCAAGCGAGCCCTGCACTTTGATTACCACTTCCAGCCCGTCCTGACGCTTGTGGCATGGCTTGGCGCAGGTGTGCTGACCATCGCTTGCGGATGGTTGGCAAGCCACCGTGTGCTGGGGCAAAAGCCCCTGGAAGTTTTGCGGGAAGAGTAGCTGGGATTGACCGAAAGGGAGCTTCACTGTAGTCTCAAACCGGTGGTCGATGTTGCCCGCTACCCCGCCAGGGCTCCGACCGCCGCTTAATCTCTCTCGCTGTTGCCCCCTCGTTCAATGGTAGGACAGTCGGCTCTGAACCGATCAATCGGGGTTCGAATCCCTGGGGGGCAACCAACCTGCGAAAACATTCCCTTTCCGATCACCTACAGCCATAGCTGTTATAGCGGCTTCATCCTGAGCAACGCGAAGGACCTCTGTATTCCGCAACCGGCAGCAACGCCGCTCCCGGCGGAATACAGAGGTCCTTCGTTGCACTCAGGATGACGTCCGAACTGTAACCAGCAGCTCTAAAAGAGCAGCTTCAATCCCAGCTGAATTTGGCGGCTCGTACCCGTGGTGCTCGTGATCACACCCGCTGTCGGACTCTGCTGAGTCGCTGACGTATAGACCACCTCGTTCGGCGTCGACAAATTCGTGTGGTTCACGACGTTAAAGACCTCCGCACGAAACTGCAGGCGCACAGCCTCTGCGATCTGTGTGGACTTCAGCAGCGACATATCCCAATCCGCATACCCCGGTCCGGTCAGCGTATCGCGGCGTAGATTGCCGACTGTACCCGCGGCCGGTGGCGCAAAGGCATTGGGATCGAAGAAGCGTGTTACACGCGCCGCCGTGCTGCCTTGGGTGTAATGAGCCCCGCGATAGTTCGCGTTCACGTTTGGCCGCACGGGATTGCGTGTATCCCCCGAGTTCGTTGGGTTGTAGCCAAGCTGAGGACTGAAGGGAAAGCCGGTCTGCACGCTGGCAATGGTGGCCAACTGCCAACCCGAGATCACGCGGCCAGCAAAGGCTCCCGTGTGGCCCAGCAAAGCATGGCCGTTGCCGAACGGCAGGTCATAGGTGCCGTTCAGAGCAAAGCTGTGCCGGACGTCGGTGGCCGCCGGGCCATAGTCCAGATGCGGCAGCGAGGGCACCTCGACGAAGGCCGGTGTGTTCGCCGAGACCGAGGTGTTCCATGCCGAACCATCGTCCAGGTTCCTGGACCATGTGTAGTTCGCGCGCAGCTGCAGCCCCTGCGCAAGATCGTGACGCACGTCGGCAATCAACCCGTTGTAATTAGCCGATCCTCCCGAGAACCATGAGGTCGTGTTGGCGAGCGCCGGGTTCGCCTTGATGGCGTTCGGATAGAAGACCGTGCCGGGCGCAAGGTTCTCATGACTGGCTATGCAGGCTGGATCGGGGCAGACGACAAAGGCTGGTTCGTTCAGGTCGCCGGAAAGGATCTGGTGGTACGCGTGCGAGCCAATGTAGCCGACCGTCAATGACGTCGCACGCGCCAGCTGCTGCTCGATGCGAAGCGTGTAGGCAAGCACTGCGGGCGTGCTCATGTCGGTTTGCACGGTGGATGGCGAAATGCTCGTGCCGCCCGTCGTCGGTGCGGTCACAGTCGTATTGCCGTAGCTCAGGGTCGTGTTGAAAGGGGCTGCTTGATCGAAGCGGTAATCGAGGTTGTCGAGCAACGAATGGTGCAGGCCCACGGAGGCGCGAACGCTCGTGGTGCCATCACCAAAGACGTTCCATGCGATGCCAGCGCGGGGCTCCGGCAAAAAGAGTGCGCGATTGATAAGTAGGCCGTTGTTGCCGGTGACCGGGTTGGTGCTGATGACGCCATTCGTGAACGTGTAGACCCCCGCACGACCGTTCGCCTCATTCCATCCCGTGGTGTCTTCCGAACGAAAGCCGGCCCTTACTTCGAGGCGACGCGTGATGTGAAACGTGTCCTCAAGATAAGCCGCAGCAAAGAGCGAGCGCCAGGCCAGCGCGGTCGGTTGCGGCACCACGGTGAAGGTCTTGATGGTTCCCGAAAGAAATGTCTGCAGGGAAGCAAACGAAGCCTGGCCATATTGATTCTGCGCGAGATTGTCGTTGGATTGGAGGCGTTGCAGCCAGACGCCAGCCTCAATCTGGTGTCTTCCTCGTGTGTAAAAGATGTGATCGTCAAAGGTAAAGAGATTGCGCACGATCGCATTGTTCGAACCGACGTTAGCGCCTGCCGCTGTCACCTGTGAAGCGCCATTTGAAGCCGTGGAACCCGCAATAACGATCGCGCCTATAGGCTTTCCGGGCACGAAGGTGCCGGTTTCGGCCTGGACGTCTGCAGGCACCGAGCCCAGGAAAAAGAAGCTCGCCCGCGAGTAGCCGAAACGCGCCGTGTTCAGCAGGCGTGGCGAGAAGACATGCTGTTCCTGTGCGCTGAGGACCTGCTCTCGAAGGTACTCATCGATCAGCGAGTAAGGATTTTGTGTAGGGGTGTGCGCTTGCGAATCGTCCACCGTGTAGGCGGCAAAAAACAGATCGTTCCGTGTGATGTTCGCGTCAAAGCGCGTCGTGCCGAAGTCCTCACGGATGTGCTGCGCGGGTGACGAGAACGCCTCGGCGATACCGGTCGGCACACTTCGTCCTTGCGCATTGGTGGCGTACAGCTCAGGGCCGTTTTGCACGGGCCAAAGGTTCAGCAGCGGCACGACAGAAGGCGCGAGGGGCACCTTGGTGATCACGCCGGCGCTGTTGGGCAGGTAGCCCTGGCGCGCCTCATTGTCCGGCACAAGTGTGACGTCGGAGATGCCCAAGTTCTGTCGATACCCCTCGTAGTTGCCAAAGAGAAAGAACCTATCCTTGCGCAGCGGGCCACCCAGGGCTCCGCCGAAGTCATTTCGCTGGAAGTTGGG
>CAXTGN010000666.1:2577-3054 GCA_964243455.1 uncultured Acidobacteriaceae bacterium | reverse complement strand
TCGCCGCACTTCTGGCGAAGGCTCCTCGGCTTTATCGGCCCTGGTTTCCTGATCTCGGTCGGCTACATGGATCCCGGCAACTGGGCCACGGACCTCGCCGGGGGCTCGCGCTACGGGTATCCGCTTCTCTTCGCGGTTATGCTGTCCAACCTGCTGGCCATCCTCTTGCAGAGCCTGGCGTTGAAGCTCGGCATCGCGACAGGCCAGGACCTTGCACAGACCTGCCGTGAGGTCTATTCGCGCCCGGTTGCCATTGCGCTCTGGCTGTTCGCAGAGATCGCAATCATCGCGTGCGACCTGGCCGAGGTCATCGGCTCCGCCATCGCTCTGCAACTGCTCTTTCATCTGCCGCTCATCCTGGGCGTGATCCTCACCGGGGCGGATACCCTGCTCATCCTGCTCCTGCAGCGCCGGGGGTTCCGCTATCTCGAAGCCGTGGTGATGGTCCTGATTGCCACCATTACCGCCCTGTTCGGC
>CAXTGN010000666.1:0-2567 GCA_964243455.1 uncultured Acidobacteriaceae bacterium | reverse complement strand
GAAATCTTGGTCTCGCATCCTGAGTGGAGCGCCGTCGCCCGAGGGCTGCTGGTGCCGTCCTCTGGTCTTCTTCTCGATCCAGGCATGCTCTACCTCGCCATCGCCATCCTCGGCGCAACCGTGATGCCGCACAACCTGTACCTTCACTCCTCCATCGTGCAGACGCGTGCCTACGAGCGGACCGATATCGGCAAGCGTGAGGCGATCCGCTTCGCCAACATCGACAGCGCCGCCGCCCTCATGCTGGCGCTCTTCGTCAACGCGGCTATCCTCATCCTCGCCGCCGCCGTCTTCCATCGCGGTGGCCACCCCGAGGTCGCCGAGATCGGTGACGCCTACAAACTGCTCTCCCCCATGTTGGGCGTCGCGGGTGCCAGCACCCTCTTTGCTGTGGCGCTGCTCGCCTCGGGCCAGAACTCCAGCCTGACGGGCACCCTTGCAGGTCAAGTCGTCATGGAAGGCTTTCTCCACTTCCGCATCGCTCCCTGGCTGCGACGCCTCATCACGCGGTCCATCGCCATCGTGCCCACCGTGATCGTGACCGCGATCTACGGCTCCCGAGGCACAGCGGACCTGCTCCTGCTCAGCCAGGTCATCCTGAGCATGCAACTCAGCTTTGCCGTCTTTCCGCTCGTCGCCTTCACGAGCAACCGGCAACGCATGGGCGAGTTCGCCAACAAACGGTGGCTCAAACTCCTCAGTTACGGGGCAGCCGGCTTGATCGCCGTTCTGAACGTTTACCTTCTCGTGGACATGCTCCATGGCACCCACTAAGCAGGCCATTCGCCGTAAAAGGCGCATTGTGATCATCTAAGCCTTATGCCTGGCAACCCTCATTTCGTATCTGCAGCCGATCTGCGGGCGTTGCAGGGCGATCTGACCTCGATGCCCGGCCGTCCGATCGATGGCTTCTTCGGCCCTGATTCCGTCACTTGGAAGGTGAACCGCGAGTGTGCCGTGTTTCTCGGCGCTGGGCGTGCCGCGCTCCTGCAACTGGCGCACCCCTGGGTGGCTGCGGCCTTGGTACACCACTCGAACCTTATGCACGACGCCATCGGCCGCTTTCACTCGACCTTTCGCGTGATCTACACCATGCTCTTCGGCACCCGCGAACAAGCACTGCTCGCCTCCAGCCAGCTCTATGGCAGGCACACTGGCGTTCAAGGCGAGCTCCCCGCCGCAGTTAGCATTTACCCGGTCCGGGAGCACTACGAGGCCAATGAGGTAAGCGCCCTGAAATGGGTCTTCGCCACTCTGGTCGAAAGTGCCATTCTGGCGTACGAGTTCGTTCTTCCCCCACTCAGCATCCCGGAACGCGACCGCTACTATGCCGAGAGCTACCGAATGGCCGCGCTCTGCGGCATACCCGACGCATGCCTGCCCGCAACCTGGGCGGACCTGGTCACCTATACGGGAGAAATGATGGCCTCGCCGCTGCTGGCCGTAGACCACGGCGCCCGCACCAGGGGCCAGGCGGTTCTTTCCGGCGTCGGCACCCGGGTCCGAGCGCCGCAGTGGTACCGTGCACTCACCGCGGGGTGGCTGCCAGAACCACTGCGGACTGGTTTCGCGCTTTCGTTTACTCCCGAAGACATACGTTCCGTCCGTCGTGCAGCGTATCTTCTGCCCCGGGTCTACCCATGGATTCCCAAAGCGGTTCGGTTTGTCGGTCCTTACCACGAGGCACAATCTCGTCTCCGAGGTCGTTCGCCGGGGCTCCTCATCCTGAGAAGCAACCGCTTCTGGATGGGCACCCCTGAGGTTGCGAGAAGCGATTCTCGCCAGGACATCGCAAAACCGCCGCAAACCATCTCTCCCTGCAGATTCCATTCTTCTCGTCTTCATTGCGTCGGAAGGTGCTTATGCAGCTCGCCACACCACTCTCCAATCAGAAGCAGCTCGGAACCGCCATCCGCGAGTGGGAAACAGCGTACAAGGCGGCTCCCTCCGCCCTCCGCGCCGGCGATGACGACCCAGAGCAGGCCTTGATCCGCTTTCTGCTGTTCTTCCTCATACCCATGTGGAACGCCGCTGGAATTTTCGATTGGCTGTGGCATAAGCAAACCGACATCGAACACACCTCCGGACTCAAGGAAAGCCTCATCCACCTCCTCATGTTCGCCGAGGCTGGGCTCCCGCTCTATATGGGTCTGCTGCTCGAGATCAACGCGGGCGTCCTGCTCACCATGATCGGCGCCCTCGGCCTGCACGAGGCCACGGCTCTCTGGGACGTGCACATGGCCGAAGAAAAGCGCAAAGTCACAGAGCGCGAGCAGCACACACACAGCTTCCTCGAGGTCCTGCCCGTCACCGCCGTGGCCATGGCTGCCTGCCTCCATTGGGACCAGGCAAAAGGGATTTTCGGCGTCGGCAACGAACCACGAGACTTCCGTCTGCGCCCGAAGCGCAAGCATCTGCCCTTCGGCTATCTCGTCGGGATTACAGTGGCTATGGGCCTGGGCATCGGTCTGCCCTACGGTAACGAGATCTGGCGCTGCCTGAAAGCACGCCGCCCCTGAGGCTCTGCGTTACGTCACGTGACCACTGGTGTCAAAATGCGCGTTGCA
>CAXTGN010000665.1:2546-3055 GCA_964243455.1 uncultured Acidobacteriaceae bacterium | reverse complement strand
GGCCAAAGACCTCGTCGCTGGTGGGCAGTACCGCCTGGAAACTCGCTCCGCCGTTCGTGGAGTGGTACAGCCCGTTGTAGCTGCTCACCCAGACGTCACCCTGAGCCGCAGGGGAGGCGAAGATCCCGCTGGTGCTGATGCCTGAGGCAATCGCCGGCAGAGCTGTGAAGGTCATGCCGCCGTCCGTAGATGAGTACAGTACGTTCGTCGAAATATCGAGTGCGTAGAAGGTCTTAGCCGCTACGCGATCCGCCACGACGATGACGTTGCCCGAGTTGTTCTGCGCTGGGCCACCCGTTCCCGCGTGCCAGGTCTTGCCCTGATCTGTCGAGTAGTTCGGCACCACCCCAGGATCGATCGGCGCCCACAACAACGTGGTGCCGTCACCCGATACCGCAACCGTGCCGGCGCCCTGCGTAATGGCACCCGCGCTGGGGGTCTGCGGCAGGCCCGCCTGCGTGTTCGGCGTCCAGGTCATCCCTCCGTTAGCTGAGTACCCTTCCATCTCA
>CAXTGN010000665.1:0-2529 GCA_964243455.1 uncultured Acidobacteriaceae bacterium | reverse complement strand
TGTACGAGGCGTTGGAACCGACACGCGCGACGATCGACGGGTTCTGGCCGGCGAAATCAACGCTTGTTCCCTTGGTGATCGACGGGTTCTGCTGGGTGATTTGGGCTTTCGAGGACGTGAGCGAATTGAATGTAAAGCCGCCGAGATCATACACTTCGGCGAGCAGGTTCGGCCCGGAAGGCGGACTCGCCAGGGCATTGACGACGGTCTCTTCGATGCCCAGAGCACCGATCGACCAGTTGGTTGCTCCACCAGGTGCCACGGCAGTGGCACTGGGCGTGGCGCCTGCTTCGACCGCCGTTCCATTCAGGGTTTGCAGAATGGTGTACCCATCCCCCATCATGATGTGGTCAGGGTTGAACGGATCAACCGCAAGGTGGTTTTCCCAGTTGTTGTCCGGCGCCGCAGCGGACCCGAAGTTGTACCAGGGCGAAAGGGAGTCGTCCTGAACAATGTTGGTGTCGTAGTTCACCCAGGTTTGGCCGTCATCCTGCGAACGGAAGATATCGTCTAACGGGGGCGGGTAGTACTTGTCCAGCGTCGTGACGAGCACGGTGTCAGGGTTGGCCGGATCGATGGAGACCCCACCAAAGGCGTACGGATTGTCCACATACTGCATGTTGGTTTCGCTCGCCAGCAGCGGCGGCGTGATGTTGGTCCAGACACCTGCGGGTGTTGTGCTGGTTGGCAGGGTGTACCGCCAGATCTGCCCATCGTTCACGCCGTCGGGCCCGATGCTGTTGCAACCCGAGGTGCAGGGCGTGCTTTGCTGGTACCCGGTCACCTTGGCGGTACGTGCATAGCTCAGATAGAGATAACGATTGTTGGGATCAAATGTGCTCGCGTTCACGTAGAAGCCCGATGGCTGCCCCGCAACCGCTGTAAAGCTCACGCCGCCGTCGTTGGACACATAGAGCCCGGTGGTCGGATCGGACACACCGTAATAGATGGTTTTGGTGTTGTTATTCGCCGTTCCACTCGTCGTCAGGAATTTTTCAAAGACAACGCCCGCACCCAGGTCAACTGAGGTTCCCGTCGTCTTGGATACTGGGAAGGCTGTTACCTGAGTGAACGCCGCACCCTGATTCGTCGACTCCCACAGACCATTTGCGTTCGTGCCAAAGTACAGGTGCTGCGCATTCGCGGGGTCAACCGCCAGCCGCTCACCCGCAAACCGACCTTCGTTGTTGGCTCCATTCGAGAAAGGAAGCGCGAACGACGTGAAGGTCTTACCCATATCCGCTGAAGAAAGAATGTAGCCGTTGGAACTACCGACATACTCGCCGACCGCCAGGTACAACCGGGTCGGATCGTTGGGATCAAGGCCTAAGCTTTCCACGCCAAGGTTGAAGCCATTATCGAAACGTCCCACGAAGTCCGTAATCGGCGTCCACTGAGTATCACCGCCGGTCACGTTGTTGAAGCGGTACGCGCCGCCCACGTCAGTGCGCGCATACATCAGGCCTTTCGACTTCGGATGGAAGAACACCCCATCCACGAAGCCGCCGCCGATGATCTGCACGTTGCTGAAGGTGTAACTCGGCGCGGGGACCGCTGGCGCAACCGGGATATTGATGGTGTAAACCGCGGTCGCCACGCTGCTGGCCGTATCCCCGCTCGCGATTGCAAGGGCATTCACCGTGGTCGTTGTCATGACCGGGATGGCGGCGAAGTAGACCGTAGAGGTTGCGGTCGGCGTCGAGCCATCCGTCGTGTAATAGATCACTGCTCCAGCGGTGGCGTCTGCGATCGCCACACTCTGGGCTGCCGTGTAGGTTCCAGCCTCTGGAGTGAACGTCGGCGCTGCCGTAACAGTCGCTACGGGCGGATTGATGACGTAGGTCGTCGTAGCAACACTGCTGGCGCTATCGCCGACGGCTACAGCGATCGCGTTGATCGTCGTCGAGCCGGATTTGCTCACGGAGAAGGTCGAAGTGTACTGGGTCGACGCGGCGGTCGGGGTAGAGCCATCCGTGGCGTAGTAGATGATGGCATTTGCCGTAGTGCCAGACAGTGCAATCGTCTGCGCGGCGGTAAACGTGCCTCCGGCCGGTGAAAAGGCGGGAGTCGCTGTCTGTGCACTCGTGCTCTTTCCCGGACCGCTACAACCCGCCAGCAGCCCAAGTCCTGCCAACCCCAAAGCGACCCGGCCTAACCCCTGCTTCACGCTCACCAAGATCTCCCAAACCCATCCTGCCATCACAGGTAGCCAACGCCGAACGAGCTTTGGAGAAAGCAAACCTAGCTTGTGCAGTTCGATGCCACGATAGCATTGGTGAACCATTTTCGCAGCACAATCCGCCTTCCGCACCTCCACGAGATCCGCCACTCGGTGGCGACCTCGGTTCGCTCGCACTATGGTCGTCGTGACCTGAACAGCTTCTGAGCTCCATTCTCGCGCCGCCCAGAAACTTCTCGAGTTGCTGCCCACCACTCCAGTCGGCACTTCCTGGCTGATAGAACGCGAGGCGCTCGTCGAATTCCTGGAGAATGTCGTATAAGCCGAGGATGTCCACGCGGTATTTGTGT
>CAXTGN010000664.1:0-3066 GCA_964243455.1 uncultured Acidobacteriaceae bacterium | reverse complement strand
TCGGGTACCGCAACCTCTCTCAGTCGGAATACCAAAACATTCTGAGCACTTTTGTGCCGGCCGTGTTCGCCGAGGCTATCGCGGATGCAGAAACTCATGCGGCTGAGGGCGCACTGGACGATGACTCCCACACGCTGAGCCGCTTGATTCAACGGCCGACAACCTCGCTGGCGGAGGCGGTTCAAGCGGCCCTCAAAACGGCCTTACCAGCTCACTAAGCAGAAGCGCTCATAAAGTGAGACTCAGGACAGACCGGAGCCTCACGCGCCCCTTCCATGAAGAATGCGTCATGGCACAAGAGGCAAGCCTGTTGACGGATCGCATCGGTCTCCACAAGTCGCAATGTGGGAAGCAACCCGGCTTGGGTGTCCGTCTGATGCTTCTTGGGCCCCTCCAACTTCCGCTAGCGGCGTTCAAAGGGGCTAATGTTCTCGGCTATCTTTGGAACGGCGATATGCCTCGTGTGAAACGTTACTTTTTCGCTGTCGCTGGGAAAAACGTTTTGCTCTGAAGCCAGGCGCGGATGGCTCGGATGAGTTCTTTCTTCAGCTCCAGCGGCAGCCAATGCGCGCCGGGCAGACTTGTCATGGCGAGGTCCGCGCAGGCCGCGCGCATTGGGTCTCCATAATGATTTCCATTGATGGTGTTGATTGCATCGAGCTCGCCGTTGATGAAAAGCACCGGTTGGGAAAGGCGGCCGCTATGCAGCGCCCTGTGAGCATAGGCGATGTTGGCATCGTCGTTGAGGTACCACGCGCAAGGGGGCCGGAAGCCATGAGCATTGAACGCCTGCACCAGCACGTTGAAGTCGTCCGGTGGCCAGAGGGCCGGGTCAGGTTGAGTGGACGGTGCGCGATGTGCTGCTCCGAAGCGCCCACCTTTACGAGTAACCGTCGAATTCGGCGTAGGCTTGCCCATGCTGGCGGGGTCGCCTGGTCGAAAGATTGACGCCAACGATGCCGCCTTATCTGCATCGAGGTCCGCTACTGCGGACTCGAAGTGCTTAGTGTAGTAGCGGTAATAATCCCATTGGCCGTCTGGATACTGGTCAGCCGGATAGATGCTTCGGTCGACGAGCGGAACGAGCGTTGGCAGTGCGTTTGCTTCCGGAAAATACGGCACAGAAACGAGCACCACGCCTCGGCTCCGCCGCGGCTCATGTGCGACCAACGCACCGACTATGACACTGCCCCAGTCGTGGCCGATCCAGATCGCAGGCTTGCCGCCAAGGTGGTCATGAAGCTCTGCCATGTCGGCCACGACCTGCTCGTTGGTGTAGGCGTCGCTGGGTGCAGGCGCTGAAGAACCGCCGAAGCCGCGAAGATCAGGCGCTACGCAACGCCAGCCGTCGGCACTGAACGCTTCCATTTGGGCGCGCCAAATCAAACTGATCTCTGGCCAGCCGTGGAGAAAGATCATCAACGGTCCGTCGGTCGGTCCACATTCGAGGTATTGCGTTGTGTGCCGAGGCGAGCTGAAGATGCGCGAAGTCAGCGCGGACTGAATAGTATCTGTCATGGTCGAATCCTCCGGACGATTCAGGTGTCTTGTAAACGTGAAGGGCACTCGCTGGCGCTCTCGGGTAGCTCGTATCTGTGGAGCATGATCGGCACGGGGAGAGTAGCGTATCCGTCATGCCTGTGTTGCCACATTGGCGGGTTGTCGCGCATCAACCCTCTTGTGATCGATCATCAGCCCCACACCGAGCAAGGCGATCCCGCCCGAGACCAGCTTCATGAGGGTCAGAGGCTCATGTAGCAGCAGCGCGGAGAGACATAAGGCGATCACCGGCGCTGCATAGTTGAAAGTATTGGCAATCGTTGGTGAGACCCTGGCGTTAAGCGCCAGGAAAACGGCGTAACCAATTAACGTGCTGGCCACGATGAGAAAGGTCAGCGCCCCCCATACGGCAAACGGGACGTACGCTAGGTGAGCCGTGGAGGCAATCCCCGAGATCGTGACGGTAGCACCGAGTACCACGCTTGCCACGGCCAACTGCAAGGTAAGCCCAATCACGGGGTCGCGTGGGAGGGCCAGTCGCGGCGCAAGCAGCGACCCGGCTGCCCAGGCTGCCGACGCAGCGAGCGTCAGGACGGCGCCGATCGGACGAAAGCCGCCGCCACTAGCCGACGTCCAGCCCATCATTGTGAGGCCGACGAAGCCCATGCCGACGCCGGCAACCTGTCGACGCGTCAAAGGCTGGTGAAATATGCCCCACGCGAACAGGGCCAGGAACAGCGGCGAGGCCGAACCGAACACCGCAGCCACCCCGGCCGGGAGGAAATGCGTGCCCCAGATCGCCAGCGCCTGACTGGCCACCAGCATCGTCACACCGATCAAGGCCGCACCACCCAACTCACGGGTCGATACGGGCGAGCGCCGCCAGCGGAAAACTGCAAAGGGCAGCAGAATCAGGGTAGAGAGGGAATAACGTAGGGTCGCCACCATCAAGGGATGCAGGGCGTCACCGGCGACCTTGAAGGCAAGAAAATTGGCTCCGTTGTAAAACCATTGATAGCCAACCGCCAGGATAACCAGTCCTCGGTGCGTGCTCCAGCCAGTGTCTGGCCTATCGGTCACGTCGGCGCTCCGCCGTAACTTCATCAACGCGGCGAGCCATTTCAGCTTCGGCCAAACAGAAGAGATAGTGCCGCAGAAGCATGAGTTTTCTCCACGCGGGAGCACCGCTCCTCTACATTTTATGTAGGTGCCTACATAATGTCAATGATGCGATCGTAGATCGTTCTTTCCTTTAGAGCTGCGTCGAGTCGATCGAGAGCCGCAATGACATCACCCGCCTCTTGATTCAGGCGTTCGCCGGCTTCACTGATTTTTGCCCAAAGGGGTGCAAGCTGCACGATCAATAAACGACCCTTCCTCGACAGCCGTACGAGCCGGACTCTCGCGTCGGACTTCGATGCTGACGACAAGAGCAAATCCTCTTTCATCATGGACTGACATGTCTGTGTCACCGACACATGCGTGATTCCCAACAACGTCGCAAGGTCGCCGATAGATAGGGGACCGTTCAGATCCAACTGAGTCAACACTCCGAGCCAACGCTGC
>CAXTGN010000663.1:0-3070 GCA_964243455.1 uncultured Acidobacteriaceae bacterium | reverse complement strand
GGCCGCCAATACACGCGCCGCGGTGGCGTATTGCCTGGCGCATCCGCGCTGGCGGCTCAGCGTGCAGGCGCACAAGATGATCGGCATCGCCTGACATGGCCGCGACGTTGAGCCACGACGAGTCCGCCCTGGTGCTGTTCTCCGGCGGCCAGGACTCCGCCACCTGCCTCGCGTGGGCGCTCGACCGCTTCGCCCGGGTGGAGACGCTCGGCTTCGCCTACGGCCAGCGCCACGCGATCGAGCTGGAGTGCCGTACCGCGGTGCGCGACGGTCTCCTGGCCCTGCGCCCGGACTGGGCGGCGCGGCTCGGCGAGGACCACACGCTCGGGCTGGAGGCGCTCGGCCGGCTGTCTGAGACGGCGCTGACACGCGACGCCGAGATCACGCTCGGTGCCGGCGGCCTGCCCAACACCTTCGTGCCGGGGCGCAACCTGCTGTTCCTGACTTTCGCCGCGGCGCTCGCGGTGCGACGCGGCGTCCGCCACCTGGTCGGCGGCATGTGCGAGACCGACTATTCCGGCTATCCGGACTGCCGTGACGACACCATCAAGGCGATGCAGGTGGCGCTCAACCTCGGCATGGACCAGCGCTTCGTGCTGCACACGCCGCTGATGCGTCGCGACAAGGCGCAGACCTGGGAGCTGGCCGAACGGCTCGGCGGCGCGCCGCTGGTGGCGCTGCTCGTGCGCGAGACCCACAGCTGCTATCTGGGCGTGCGCGATACGCTGCATCCCTGGGGCTATGGCTGCGGCCACTGCCCGGCCTGCGCGCTGCGGCGCGGCGGCTGGGAGCGCTACGTCGCTTCGGCCGCGCCATGAGCGACCTCGAGATATTCGGCCCCGAGCTGGTGTTCAGCCGGCGCTTCTCGATGGGCCACCGGCTGATCCTGGGCGGCAGCGAGAGCTGCGCGCTGCCGCACGGCCACAACGAGACCGTCACGGTGCGGCTGCGCGCGAGCCATTCGGCGCGGCTGGACGGGGCGGCCAACATGGTGCTGCCGTTCGCGCGCGCCAAGGCGACCTGGCATCGCTGGGTCGACGAGAGGCTCGACCACGCGCTGCAGCTCGGCGAGGACGACCCGCTGCTGGACTGGTTCACGCGGCACGAGCCGGCGCGTGCGGCGCGCATCGTGGTCACGCCCGGCGATCCCACCACCGAGCTGATGGCGTGTCTGATGATGGCCAAGCTCGACGCCTTTTTGCGCGCCGACGGCGACCTGCTGCGCTGCGCCGAGATCCGGCTGGAGGAGACGCCGACCAACGCGGTGCGCTTCGACGGCGATGCGCTGGCGCTGCTGCCGGCGCCGCGCGCGGCGGTCCACTGCTGGTGGTGCCGGCCCGACATGAGCATCGCCGACACGGACCGGAGGCTCGCGGCATGAGCGATCCCGCGCAGGACGGGCTGACCCAGCTGGGCCGCGCCACCGTGCAGCCGGCGAGCCCGGAGCAGGCGGTGCTGGAGCGCATCTCGGCACCGCATCCGGACAAGCGCTACCTGGTGCGCTTCACCGCGCCGGAGTTCACCTCGCTCTGCCCGGTGACCGGCCAACCGGACTTCGCCCACCTGGTGATCGACTACGTGCCGGAGCGCTGGATCGTCGAGAGCAAGTCGCTGAAGCTCTACTTGACCAGCTTTCGCAACCACGGCGCCTTCCACGAGGCGTGCAGCGTGCAGATCGCGACCACGCTGGTGGAGCGGTTGTCGCCGCTGTGGCTGCGCATCGGCGCCTACTGGTACCCGCGCGGCGGCATCCCGATCGACGTGTTCTGGCAGACCGGCAACCCTCCCGCCGGCGTATGGATCCCGGCGCAGGACGTCCCGGGCTATCGCGGCCGCGGCTGAAGAAGCAAGCCGATCGCCTTTGTCCTGACCCCGGCGACATCGCCGACATCAGTGTTGCCGCCACACCTCTCGAAGATATTGCCCTGCCGCGGCACCCGCTAGTCGACGAGGCTCACGACGAGAAACGTGTCCGTCGTAGGGTGCAGAGGCTCGCCACGGAGATCGTGATTACGTCGAACAGTACGCGTCGTCATCTTTATCCAATTGAACGCAGCGCGACCTACTGCGACAGGCTCGCCAGAGACTTTCTGTCAGTTGTCTTCCAGTCGTGACCTCCTATGAGGCTCAGCCCGATGTAGAACCTGTATTGGTGTGTAAGTTGGAAGTCTCAGAGCAAGTTCGACTGCCAAATCGTTGCAGCGTCTTCTGAATGTGATAATGCTTCCACCGGTGCCTCATTGTCTGATGGCCCGGTCTCCCCAAAAACAAAAAATGCCGTTCCGAACTGCGCTAGAAAACGAAAACGGTGATTTGAGAGATCGCTGTCCCAGCGATAGATAAACTGGCGGCCGATGTTACACCCACGTCTTGTCGTTCGCACCCGATTCGGTAGATGAAAACAAAGCCTCAAGATCGTCTCCCTCATCATTGGATGGGTGTAGGCATGCCATTCCGTGCAGATGAGATTACTCAGAGGCAAGCTTGCACGAAGCTCTTTATGATAGAGGGCGCAGCAGAGTTTACGGCTAAACACCCTGATTGAGATCATGGCCTCCGCCGTCAACTCCGCCATCTCCCGAGCGGCAAGGTTCTCGGTGGTCGGGGGTGTAAAGCCATAGTGATGATAAGCAGCAAGTTTGCGCTCATTCGTCAGGTATTCTACTGGTAGTGTAGCAGGATTATAATGTCTTACACCTCAGAAAAGGCGATCTCTCTGTTCTTTGGATTGGTATCGCGCATCGCACTCAGCGCGACGTATCAGGTATGCCACATTGGCCTCATGGTCCTGCGTTGCACGGTTGCAACGTTCGCACGCTGGAAATCCATAGCCGTCTGGTTCGAGATTGTTCTTGAAGCTTGCTTGCGACGGGATGTGATCGATTTCTTGGCTCTCGGCGACGACACAGAAACAGCAGAGAGGATGAGCAGCCAGAAACGCCGCCGTTTTTCCTTTCTTAGACTTCGCTCGCGACAAGACGAACCTCTATTACGCTTCTGTATTCAATGAAAGAATGACAGTCAAGCTAACTGTATAGTTCCAGCGCGACAGCTGTCACGCTTTTCGTTG
>CAXTGN010000662.1:0-3084 GCA_964243455.1 uncultured Acidobacteriaceae bacterium | reverse complement strand
GCCCCCATCTGGAGCATGGACACCCCGCAACGCCTGTACGCTGTTCAAGATTTCCCGTGACCGGGCGAGTCTCACGTAGCTAGCCGTCAAGAGTGCCTCCGCAACGCAGTGATGAGATCACCAAACGGGGACTTGCGCCTTGACGGTTGAGCAGTGATGCAGACGTCCAGTGGGGAGTAGCACCATCGCAGCAAGGGTGAGTGCCGGTACAGGCGTGACGAAGGCATCGCAAAGAAAATCAGGAGGCATCGTGGAGCAATCATTTCAATACTTTGTCGGGATCGACTGGGGGACGCAGACTCACCGCGTTGCCGTCCTGGATGATACTGGGCGACCCGTAGAGCAATACAACGCAGACCACAGCGGCGAGGGCCTCGTAACCCTGGTCAACAAACTTAAACGAACCGCGTGTGAGCCAGCTTTGGTCGCAATCGGCATCGAGGTCGCCTGGGGCGCCCTCGTGGAAACCCTGGTCGAAGCTGGCTTTGCTGTGTTTTCGATCAATCCCAAACAGGTAGATCGTTTTCGCGACCGCTTCACGGTTGCCGGAGCGAAGGACGATGCGCGGGATGCCCTGGTACTTGCCAGCTCACTGTATACAGACAGGCAGAGTTATAGGAGGGTGGAGATCGACTCCCCCAAGTTGATTCGACTGCGAGAGCTTTCCCGGTTCCAGGATGAGCTGAAGGTTGAACTCAGGCGCGTTACCAACCGCTTATGGCAGCAACTTCACCGGTACTATCCACAGATGCTTGCAATCAGTCCGGCTGCGGATGATCGGCTCATGTGGGATCTGCTGGAGGCGGCACCTACGCCTGCCGCAGGGACGAAGATCACTTCCCTTCGCATTCTGCGCATCCTCAAGGCGAACCGGATACGGAAGGTTTCAGTCGACGAGGTACACGCGGCTTTGAGGACTGCGCCACTGGTCTTGGCTCCAGGCGCAGCGGAAGCGGCCTGTGAGCATGTTCAACTGCTGCTTCCCCAGATGAAGCTACTGGAGGAGCAACTTCGGGAGGTGGGCAATCGCATCAAGCGCCTGCTAACCGTCATGATCGAGGAGAACGCCGGAATGAATCAGCCACCGTGCGATGCCGGCCTGGTTCTATCTATTCTTGGTATCGGCCCTGCTGTCGCCGCAGCTCTTCTGACGGAAGCCTCCAAGCCGATCCGGGAGCGGGACTACGAGGCATTGCGCTGTTATGCTGGCACGGCTCCGGTTACCAGGCAAAGCGGCAAGAGAAAGACCGTCGGCATGCGTCAGGCTTGCAGTCCGCGCCTGCGAAACGCGGTGTTCTACTGGGCAACAAGCAGCCTTTGCTGCGACAGCAGAAGCCGAAGGCACTTCGACGCATTGCGGGCAGCGGGCCACCTTCACGCACGAGCACTACGCGGCTTAGCCGACAGACTGTTAGGCGTACTCATCGCTTTGCTGAAAACGCAGAAGCACTTTGATAAAGCGAGACGAGACGGCACCGTCGCTAAGAACCCTCTGGTAGTCGCTCCAGCATGATGGCGAGTGTATCGGCGATTTGTTATCAAGCCAGAACACTTCTGACGGGAACGGCGTTTCTCATTATTGACCGAAAGATGCTTAGTGAAAGTCCATGTGATCGATGACCATTCGCGGTCTGTTGTCGAGCAGAGGATAGTGTGCTGGCAGGGTGACCCGGACCAAGGAAAGGGTGGATTGAGAATCGCTATCGGCACCCTTCGGTGTAAGCAGAAGGTGTGTGGGATCGGGCTGCGCCAGCGTGTAAACAATGGGATGATCGCTCAGACCTATGTCGAGGCGGACGTTGCGCTTCGCTTCGTTGAAGTGCACGTCTCCGTCGAGAAGAGCTCCGGAGGAAGTTCTGACGTTTAATGCTCCAAATGGCTCAATAAAGAGGTCGGTGACAAGGCTCTGATCCTGAAGGACAAGAGGGCTCGCGCGACCAGCCAACTCACTTGATTGGACGTGCCACTGCCCCGCGAAGGGAGCCACATTAATCGCTTGCTGTTTCAACGTCCTACGATCTCTCATCTCGCTATATGACCTGTACCCGACGGACGACACTAGGACGGCGAGTTCGAAGGCAAGAATCGCGATTTGTGGTCCGCGACTCGCGACTCGCGGAGTCCAGCCGTCACGCGGATAGGTCGGCTTATGGCTCCAAAAATAGGAGACCAGGGACTTAAGATCAGGAGCGACGAGAACGAGCGCCATGAGCAGCAGATGGGCAGCGTATATCTTCACGCCTACATTGAAGAAGTAGTCGTAGAGTACAACGTTGCTCATAATGAAGACAGTGCAGATTGCGCCTAACAGGGCTGTGCGACGAAGAAAAAGCAGCAGAGCTGCTGTCAGTTCCACTAGACCTGTAGCGATCTGATAGCCCGGTTTCGAACCGATTGTCGTCCATAGCAGCATCATGGGAGAGGTACTGCCGAGCGGCTCATTTAGAACCGCGAGAGAAGGCGGGGGCATTTGACTGAGGAAAATTTTGTCAAGACCATACGCGGCCATCGCGCCTGCTACGGTGAGCCGGAGAATGAAGCGAAGCCACATCGAGAGAACTGCATGGCCTTCTCCTCGTCGGTCAAAGATGCTCCACAAGAACGATCCGGCAATCGCAAGCAGGAGCATGACACCAACGCTGAGCCAGTTTAGGGCTCCATCACCTGAGTCAGCGCCGAGAGAAGTACCAGCAGGCTCGGCGTGAATCAGGTGATTATTGGACCACTGTGCAGCTTGCAAGAACGGAGTTGCCAACAGGCCCGCGATTCTGCTCCCGATGTACGGAATGGTGTCCCACAAAGTGAGAAAACCGGAGCAGAGTGCATACAACATGAAGTAGCAGAAGACGAGACGGAAGGCTGTGCGCATGCCAATACCCCACCGAGAAAACATCTCTATCAGACCATTGGGCGCGTTGCGGGTGAGCAACTCTCGTCACGAACTCGTATCCGTAACAGTGTATGGGTAAACAGGTCCTCATTTGTCCATTCTCGCAAGCGATCCGCCCAGCGTTATCGGTTGACGAGAACGGACCAATGCTTTGGTGAAGCAGTCGCAGCTACTTGCCCTTTTTATCTAATCTC
>CAXTGN010000661.1:0-3088 GCA_964243455.1 uncultured Acidobacteriaceae bacterium | reverse complement strand
ATGGGCTGGAGGCGGTGGCCAAGGCAGGGGCTACGGCGGTGATCCAGCCGGGTGGTTCTGTGCGGGATGCGGAGGTGATTGCGGCGGCGGATCGGCTGGGCGTGGCGATGGTGTTTACGGGAGTGCGGCACTTCCGGCACGGGTGAGGGCTGGCGCAGCCGTTGGCTGGGGATGGCGCTTTGCGTTGGCTGAAGATTGGCGAGCTTCTCGCGAGTGTGGCAGCCGAACGGCGAAGCCGGCACCCCGATCCTGAACATCGGCTCCGCAACAGCCAACGCTAGACTCCGCCACGCGCGAGCCGCCACGCGCAGCGCCAACCGTCGCCACCGCGCAGCGCCAACCCCCGCCAACGCGCAAGCGCCCACAATCGCCGGACTGCGGTAACACCCGGATGGGTGGGGCAAGCCGCATCCAAAGCGTGTAGAGTACCGTCTAAACAAAGAATCAGACGCGCCGCTGAGCCCAGGACCCCTCGCCCATGACTGTTCGTTTTCGCGCCTCCTTTCTTCCTCTCACGTGCGCGCTGTTTTTTGCGTCGGCGCCCCATGCTCAAGTGAAGGCCGCCGCCGCCGCGGCGGCGCCAGCCCAGGCCGCGCCGGACCGAGCCGGTGCGTATTACCACTACGGCCTGGCCAAGATCTATGAGCAGCAGTTTCTGGCCAATGGACGGCAGGACCTGGCGACCCAGGCCATTGAGCAATACAAGCTGGCTTTGACAGCCGATCCGGATTCGGCGCAGCTGCAGGACGGCGTCGCCATGCTGTATTTCCGATTAGGGCGGATTCGCGAGGCGGTGACCTCGGCACAGGACCAGATCAAAAAGCATCCGGACGATGTGGAAGCCCATACACTGTTGGGCCGGGTGTACCTGCGGTCGCTGGACGACCGGCAGGCAGCAGGCCCGCAAACGCAGGAGATGCTGGGCGCGGCGATCAAGGAGTACGAGACGATTGCGCGGCTGAAGCCGAACGATCTGGAGACTCACCTTCTACTCGGCCAGTTGTACGGGCTGAGCCATGATTCAGCCAAGGCGGAGGCGCAGTTCCAGGCGGCCCAGAAGATCGATCCGAACTCCGAAGAGGTGGTGCTGAATATCGCCCGGCTGTATTCGGAACAGGGCAATCTGAACAAGGCCGCGAAGACGCTGGCGGACGTCCCGCTCGAGGATCGCTCGCCGCGCATGAACTTCGCGCTGGGAAATATCTACGACCAGTTGAAACAGCCCAAGGACGCCGCCAAGGCGTACCAGGCCGCGGTAGCCGCAGATCCGGACAACACGGACGCGAAGCGCGGGCTGGCGTCGGCGCTGCAGGCCTCCGGGCAAATGGATGCGGCGGGCAAGATCTATGGCCAGATTCTGGGTTCCGACCCGCAGGATGCGCAGTCTCTGATTCGGGAGGCGGACATCCAGCGACAACAGGGGCATTATGAGCAGGCGCTCACGACCCTGAAGAAGGCCGAGAGCCTGGTCTCCGACAATCTGGAGCTGAGCTACAACGAGGCGCTAACCTATGACGCGCTTGGGCGGTATGACGACTCGATCCGGACGATGAAGGCGGCCTTGGCGTCGACAACCTCGACTACGGGCAAGTACGAGAATGGCGATCAGAGCAATCGCGCGTTGTTTCTGGACCGTCTGGCCGTGGTGTATCGCGAGGCGGGCAAGTATGACGACGCGGTGGCGACCTACAAGCAGATGGAGCAGCTTGGCGGCGAATACCAGGCCCGGGGGGCCGAGGGCGTGACCGACGCGTACCGCGATGCGCACCAGTGGAAGGCGGCGCTGGATGCCGCTGCTGCAGCGGCGAAGGCGATGCCTGACGTGCGCGACGTGCAGCTGATGTACGCCCGGCAGCTGGCGGACAACGGCAAGCTGGACGAGGGATTTAAGCTGGCGCAGGCGCAGCTGAAGGGCACACCCGACGACCGGGACACATTTGTGACGATCGCCGACATGCAGTCGAGGAACAAGCGCTGGAAACAGGCGTCCGAGTCGCTGGACAAGGCGGAAGCGGTTGCGCAAAAGAACGAGGAAAAGCTGTTCATTTACTACTTCCGTGGGTCCATCGCGGAGCGCGAGAAGATGTACGACCAGGCCGAGGAGCAGTTTCACAGGGCGCTCGCGATCAATCCGGAAAACGCGGCAACGGAGAACGATTACGGCTACATGCTTGTGGAACGCGGACTGAAGCTGGATCAGGCGACTGCCATGTTGCAGAAGGCGGTCCGTTTCGACCCGCAGAACGGGGCGTACCTCGATTCGCTTGCGTGGGCCTATTTCAAGCAGGGCAACTACTCGCTGGCGGAGGATACCGAGCGGAAGGCGGTCCTGCGTATGCCTTCAGACCCTTCGATCCTGGCGCACATGGGTGAGATCTACGCCCACAACGGGAAGCTCTCGCTGGCAGTAACGGAATGGGAGAAGTCGGTGAATCAGTACTCGACCTCCTTGCCGCCCGAGGCGGACCCGGCGGATGTGAGCAGAACGCAGCACGATCTGGAGAGCGCGCGGGTGCGGTTGGCGCATGCAGGGTCGGGGCCAGGGAAGTAGCAGGTCAGCGAAGAAGCGGCCGGCGGCAAAGCGGTCGGGGATCAGGGGACAAGCGGACAGCGGAGAAGCGGTCGGCTGTAAGGCGAGCGGCAAGTGGATGGCTGGTGCTGACCAGCGAACTTCCGATGTGACAACCTGGCGCGCGTCGTGCTCTAGACTCTGTGGTAGTGCAATTTGACCTTCACCGTTTTGGGGTTTTCGGGGCCGAGCAGCAGAGGTTGGCGGTTCGTGCCTTTCCGGCGCCTGCGGGCGATGGACGTGGGCCGTTTGAGCGTGACCGGGACCGCGTGGTCTGGTCGCGCGCCTTCCGTCGACTGGCCGGAAAGACGCAGGTATTTACGAGCCGGGCCTCGGATCACTTCCGGAGCCGGCTCACGCACACCATGGAAGTCGCGCAGGTGGCCCGGCAGATCGCCTCGGCACTGCAGCTGAATGAAGAGCTGACAGAGACACTGGCCCTGGTACACGACATCGGGCATCCGCCGTTCGGGCATGCAGGAGAACGTGCGCTGGACCGTTGCCTGCAAGCTCATGGGC
>CAXTGN010000660.1:1932-3088 GCA_964243455.1 uncultured Acidobacteriaceae bacterium | reverse complement strand
TGCGGTCTCCCCGACGAGGCCCTTGTATGTAAAACAACTGTTCGGTTCATTCGGTCCCATAATCTGTGAAGTGCCCGGATAAACCTCCATGTACGAGTCCATGTTTTTCAAGATAGTTTGGACATCAAGGGCTGTCGTCTGTGCTCCCGTGGATGTTTCACCTACCGGCCAAGTGAACAGCAGCTTCATGCCCGCTAGCGATAGCATTTCTTCGCAGTGGGTCCAGTCGTTGTAGGCCGGCATTCCGTACAGATACGGCATCGTCTCACGAACGTGTTTGATCCCAAGATAATTCAATCGCTCGATTACACCTTGCTCGTCTTTATATGCAGTGTTCCAATATTGAACATGCGTATTGATTCCGAGAGAATTGACAAAATCTTGTGCGCGGGAGGCGGGTGTCATTGTTGTTGAGGCGGCATAACACTGGCCGCTCGTAAAACTCATTAGGGAGATTAGAACGAGCCTGATTTTTTGTGCCATGTGATGCTTCTGCAAAAGAGGTTGATGTTGCTCCCAACATACACTTAACTTCTGTTGCGACAACGTAATACTCCCTTGGCTATGAAACCTGTCGCTACGTGTCCTCGTTCACAAGCAGGATCCTGTATCCATTGTGCGCTGCTCGCGGCGACCAAAGCGAGAGGCGCAGAGCTTCTGAAGAGATGCCAGGTTGTGTAGGCGGGCGAGTCTACCGCTTCTCCTCCACCCTGACCAATAAGGGACCGTTTGCCGTCGATCGCCAGTGCTCGGTGTGATAGAGGTATGTCCGGTTTAGGATCTTGCCCTGGCGTTTGTAGATCGTCCCCGAGTAGCCGTGCCGGAAGCTCTCGAAGTCGGCATGCAGACGCACGCCATGTAGTTTATAGCAAGTTTTTGCCGTAATTTCTGTTACTCGACCTTACCCCAGCAAGTGCGTGAGGTTGTCCCGCAATGCTGTGGCAACCTGCATCCGATCTTCCACAGGAAGAGACCCGATCCACTCGGCATCCTGCGCCTCGATGGTGGCAATTTTGGCAGAGCGAAGCACCGAGGCTGCTGGAAGCCCTGCCATCTTCAGGTCGGAGATGGCCACGTCACCTAGCCAGCCGCGGTTGGCGGCACTGGTTACCATCAGCACCCAAAGCAGCGCAGGAGCGCCCGGCGCTTCTGGGAT
>CAXTGN010000660.1:0-1922 GCA_964243455.1 uncultured Acidobacteriaceae bacterium | reverse complement strand
GGCCACTACCAGAGCTGGCCGGCGCTGCTGCACCGGGCGGCTGGTGTAAGGGAACGGGACCTTCACCAGGTCCCACACCTCACAGGCTGGCATAGGCCTCGGCGTCGGCCGGACTGTCCCACTCGGAGAATGTCCGAAAGGGGTCCTCAATCGTCCCATGTGGCTGGACGCGGGTCAGCACCACACGTCCGGCCTCGATGGCATAGGCGATTTCATCACCTTCGCGCAGGCGAAGCGCCGTGCGCACAGGTTGCGGGATGGTCGTCTGCGCCTTGCTGGTAAGCCTGCTCGTAATCATGCTCTACTCGTAAGGATTTTCCTTACAAGCAGCAAGCCGCATCTCCACGAGCCTCTGCCGGCGGAGCTAACCGGCGGAGCACCAGGACCATCACTGAAGTTGATCCGGTCACAACCTGCCGCGTCAGTATCCCAAGATCACGCGGTAATCAGCCTGCTCCCCGAACCCACCAGCGCGCTCATCCACCCGGATGCACGGCCGACCTTCCGGGCCACAAGGCTCCAGCTTCCCCAGCATGCCGGCTTTCTGCCACTCGCCCCGGTTGGCCCTCATCTCGGCGATCTCTGCCTCCAGATGCGCCTTCTGCAGCTGTGCTCTTCCGATCATCCCCGCGTCCCACCACAGCACGGCACTGCTCGCGAGCCACCACAGCAGCACCAGGACAGCGATCACCGCCACGCCCCAGCCGAGCAACCTCCAGCTCGCCCACAGCACCACGCGCCGCAGGGCGGCCTCCGCCTGCCCCGCGCCGTCCGCCACCTTGTCCAGCCGTCCCAGCAGCGGCCGCGCCGCCGCCTGCACCGCCTCCACCCCGATGCCGGCGGCCCGGCTCAGGCTCTCTTCCACCGCCAGCCGCACCGCCGCCTGGGTGCCCAGCCCCAGCGCCTGCCGCTCCTGCGCCAGCTGCTCCCGTTCCCGCTTCAGCGCCACCCGCTCCGCCGCCAGCCCTTCCAGCGCGGCTTGTGCCGCCGCCTGCTGCCGCTCGGCGATCTCGATCAGCCCGAACAGCCGCTCCTCGAGCGGATCGCTCGTCGTGCTCACGCCATCAGCGCCCCAGCCCATGGCTCGGCCCTTCCCGGAAGCCGAACTCGTGATCGAGCGCCCGCGTCGCCTGCCGGATGCTGGGGGCTGCCACCACCTGCGCCAGCCGCGACCGCTCCTGCACCCCGAGCTCCCGCCCATGCGTCCGCAGCAGCCCCTCGACCTCCGGATCCACCTTCAGCGCCTTCGCCGCTTGCTCCATGCGTCGTCCCACGGCCTGGCGGGCGTCATACCCAGGCGTCACGTCGGCTTCGCGCTCCAACGCATCCCACACCCGCACGACGCCGCGTGCCCGCTGCTCCAGCGCCCGCTGGGCTGCCCGCTCGGCCTGCGCCGCCTGCGCCGCCGCCGCCTCGCGCGCCTGCTGGTGTGCCGCATACCGCTCCCGGAACCGCGCCCGACCCGACGCCACCACATCCGTCAGGTCCACCCCTGACGCGGGCTCCGGCTGCTTGGCGGACCTGGGCAGCACGATCTCGCTCTGCGGCACCACGAACCCCCGCCGCTCGCCATAGGCACGGGCAGGATCGAGCTCGGCTGACGCCTGCTCTGGGTAGTCCAGGCTGGTGTCCTTCAGCCGCTCGCGGCCCAGCACCCGCGCCAGCCGCTCCCGGCCGCCGATCTCGTCCTCGCTCCAGTGCAGCTGCACCCCGTCGCGATGCCGCGTCAGCCCGACATACGCCGCGTGCCGGTCCATCAGCCCGGTCGCCAGCACGTGCGCACGGTCCACCGTCACACCCTGGCTCTTGTGCACCGTCGCCGCGTAGCCGTGATCGATGTGCGCGTAATCCGCCAGGTCGAACGACACCCGCCGCCCGCGACCGGCTCCCGCCTGCCCGTCCAGCCGCACCGTCAGCCGCGT